>NZ_DATCNW010000029.1:0-2769 GCF_036565025.1 Pengzhenrongella sp. | reverse complement strand
GGGTGTGCTCGCGCAGTGGGGGCCGCGGCCCACCGAGACCGCCTACCTCGTGCACGTGGCGCTCACCGTGCTCACCGGACTGTGGCTGCTGCGTGCGCCCGAGACCCGCGCCGTCGAACCCGCCGCGGCGCGCGGCAGCCTGCTCGCCGACCTCAAGGTGCCGTCCGTCGCGCACCGGCGCTTCCGGCGCGTCGTCGTCCCGCTCGCGCCGTGGGTGTTCGGCTGCGCGGGCAGCGCGTACGCGGTCCTGCCGGGCCTCATGCGCGCGCACTCCGGCGGGCTGCCCATCGCCTTCTCGGCGCTGCTCACGGTGCTCACCCTCGGCTGCGGCGTCGGGATCCAGGTGCTCGGGCGGGCGATCGACAGCCGTCGCAGCGCCCGGGCCTCGGTCATCGCGCTCGTGATCATCGTCATTGGCATGGGCCTCGGCGCGGCCGCCGCCGAGCAGCTCACGCTGGCCCTGGCGTTCGCCGCCGCTGCCGTGCTCGGCATGGGATACGGCCTCGCGCTCGTCGCCGGGCTCAACGAGGTGCAGCGCATCGCCGGCCCGGACGACCTCGCGGGGCTGACCGCCGTCTACTACTCGTTCGCCTACCTCGGGTTCTTCGTCCCCGCGGTGCTCGCGGTGCTCTCCACGCGCTGGAGCTACCCGCAGATGTTCGGCGCCGGATTCGTCATCGCCGCCGGCTGCCTCGCCGTGGTCGCCTCCAGCTGGCGCGCGCACCTGCCGAGCCGCGCGCGCGCCGAGGCTGCGGCCGCGGCCTGAGCAAGCGCTGCCCGACGGCGTCCCGACGCCTACCGCTTTCTCCGTAACGTCCGAGCGTTGACGTCCTATAGGACGTCAACGCTCGGACGTTACGCGCGGCGGAACCACGGGACGGATCCCAGATCGACGTCGAGCACGATCGATGCCGGGCCTTCGAACGCGGTTCCGTCGGGTCCGATCCACCGCCCCGGCGGCAGGACGACGGTCCGGGTCGTCGCGCCCGGTTCGAGCACGGGCGCGGCCAGGAGGTGCTCGCCGATCAGGAACTGGTCGCTGACCTGCTCGAACCCCGGGTGGTGATAGGCCAGGGCCCGCAGGATCGGTTCGCCCGTCGCGGCGGCGTGCTCCGCGAGCTCGAGGATCTCCGGGACCAGGTCCTGGTGCAGGCGGACGGCGTCCCGCACGGCGGCCAGGTGCTCGGGGTCGAGGACCCGCCACGGCGAGAGCGAGAACTGCATCATCGGGAACAGGGCCGCGACCTGCGCATACCGGACGAAGAGCTCCTGATCGAGGGTGAAGCCCTCCTCGTCGAAGACCGACAGCTCGCCGCCGCCGACCATGTCCGGGCAGACGAACGCGTGCCCGATCAGCCCCTGGGCGATCGACTCGGGGATGAGCGAGGTGAGGCCCCCGGCTCCCCAGATCGGCGGCTTGTCGTGCAACCGCTGGGCGAGGGGCTGGCCGCCCATCTTCCAGCACGCGCGGTACTCGTTGAACGGGTACCGTGCGCCCGCCCGGGCCCAGGCCTCGCACTGGCTCGCCGGGTCGGCGCCGCCGGTCGTGAGGTCGCCCGCCCGGTAGTCGTAGATGTCGCCGGCGTCGAACTTGAAGCCGTCCACGCCGTGGACGTCGACCAGCGCGTCGAGCTCGCCGTGCAGCCACGCGACGGCGTCGGGGTTCGTCGCATCCAGCACCGCGCTGTACCCGTTCCACCATTCCCGGATGGCCGGGGTGCCGTCGGCGTCGCGGACCAGCAGGCCGCGCCCGCGCAGGTCGCGGAAGGTGTCGCTGTCGGGGCTGACGAACGGCACCAGCCAGAGCATCACCGTGCAACCCCAGGCGTGCAGTTGGCGCACCATCTCCGCAGGGTCACCGAACCGCGAAGGCTCGAACCGCCACGTGCCGTACGACGGCGACCAGCGGTCGTCGATCATCACCACGCCCGGCGGGAAACCGGCGTCCAGCAGACCCCGCACGTACGCGAGCACCCCGTCCTGGGTCGGCGCGTAGGGCAACTCGATCCAGGTGTTGTACTGCGGAGCGGCGAACATGGCCGGCGCCGGGGTGGCTCCGGACGGCGGGAAGTGCCGGCGCGACGCGGCGCGGAACGCCCCGGCCAGGGACCCGCTGTCCGGCCCGTGGCCCTGCCCGATCGCGACGTCGGAGCCGTCGACCGTGAGCGTGCCGTCGCCGTCGAACGCGAAGGTGAACGGCTGCTCGGACCAGATGTACCGCCCGCGGGTGGAGACGAGCAACGGCGCCGACTGGTTGCAGCCGTGCGTGTCGTCGCCTTCCAGCAGGAAACCCTGGGAGGTCGCGAGGTCGCGCCGGTGAGCGGAGGCGCCGAACGGCATCTGCTGCCCGTCCGCAACGGCCCCGCCCCACCAGAGCTCGTCGGGCAGTAACGCCAGCTCGAGGTGGTCCACCAGGGCGGAGCCCGGGATCGCGGAGATCGTCGTCGGGGGCAGCGTCATGTCGGACTTCCTGTGGTGGGGAGGTAGGTCGCGAGCCCTACCGCGCGCGAGCGAGGTAGCTCTGCGCTGAATGCTCGCGGTCATCCTTGCACGCCGTCGCACCGGGTGAACGTCCAAATCTTGGCCCGCTTTGACCGGACATATTGACAGTTTCGGCCCGGCCGGTCGATGATGAACTAGATCGATCTAGTTATTGGATCCGTCCAGTCGACGCCGCCGTCCCCAAGGAGCCAACGAAATGACTTCCCTCGCCCCCGTGCGTCTCGGCCTCATCGGCTCCGGTTCGATCGGCGGGTTCCACGCCGAGAG
>NZ_DATCNW010000028.1:0-8359 GCF_036565025.1 Pengzhenrongella sp. | reverse complement strand
CTGCGCTCGACCGCCATCAGCCTGATCCGCCTCAGCGGGACCAACAACATCGCGAAAGCCACCCGACATCACGCCAGAGACGCCGCCCGACCCGCGAAACTACTCCTCACCTGCTGAAACACGACTTTGACGAGACCCTGCCCCCCCGCCGAAGTGTCCGCTCATTCCGGGTTGTGGGTGGCTCCGCTCGCCCGGACTTGACGGAATGCGCGCGGACACGGTGAGAAGCAAAGGCGGCTACTCGAGGGCCGGCACCCATCCGTCGCCATCGGCCCGGCCAAGTTCGCCGCTGACGCCGATCGATGCCGCGAGGCGCGCGAGATCGTCGGGCCATCAGCCGGCTTGTGCAATGACATAGGCGATGATCGCGGCAACGACAACGACCGCGAAGACTGTGCGATCGGTGCCTGCAAATCACCTAGCATCGAGTTCAGTCTCGCGGCCCGGGACTTGAACCGCAGGAGGCTCGTCTCAAGCACGGCGTTAGCGGGGAGTCGCCAGCACTAGACACGTCACGCGCTGCCAGCCCGGCGTCCTCGGCATCTTCTGCTCCGCCAACGGCCAGACCACGACGACCAACATGGGCAGCGTGCAGATTTGCGCTCAGGAGATGCGCATACAGACGGGCCAGTTCTCACCCGCCACTGTGTGCAAAGGGAGGGGGGCAAGTTCAAGACTCGACGGCGCCGCTGAGCCCGATCCTGTGCCTGCGCCTTGAGCGCAAGCAAGGCGTCGAGATCGAATGACTGCGGCGAGACGGTGGATCTCCTCGGGCTGGGGCGACTGCGGAAGCATAACCGGCGTCGCGCATCGAAGCTCGCGCTCCGACCTGCAGTATCGCCGCCGGTGCGGCACCGAGCGGGTAGCGGAAACGTCCCGGCGGAGCTCGGCTCACTGATCCTCGATGTGCCGCGGCCGAGCGGTGCCGGAGTGCATCCGAGAGTCCCGACAGCGTCCGTCAGACCGGTGAACGTCGCTACCGGACCGGGCCTGACCGTTCGGCGACGCTCACCAGGTCTCGTCCGGCTCGTAGTCGTCCACGGGGACCGCGCGCCGCGCGCGCAGTTCGCTGCGCGAGCCCGCCTTCGCCCCGGCGCCGAGGTCGACGGCGGTCCGCTCGTCCTCGATGTCGATCTCGGGGGCCAGGTTCCCGCCCCCGGCCGCCCGGCGCCCCCTGCCCGAACCGCCAGCGGCACCAACGCTAGCGACCGGTACTTGCGTTGGCTGGACGATAGGCCCCGTCCGCGCGGCTGAATACCCGTCGCCGCCGAAACGGGGGCACCCGACAACGCCCCACGGTCAGCCACGAACCGGGGTCACGTCCCAGACTTGTCACCGCCTACCGAGGTCACGATGTCGACGACGAACGGGGACCGCAAGGTCAAGGGGTCATAGGGCGGGACTATGGGGGTCAGCAATGGGGGTCAGGGCGCCGCCGAAACTTCCGACGACGCCCTGCTCAAGCCTCTGACCTGCATAAACACTGTCGGGCTGACAGGATTTGAACCTGCGACCCCCTGACCCCCAGTCAGGTGCGCTACCAAGCTGCGCTACAGCCCGCCGGCCCCGGAGGGCCGACGGAAACACTACCGCACGCTCGCCGTGGCCCTGTCATTGACCGGCCGTAGCGAGTGAGTGCTCGTTGGCGCTCATGCCGCTGTCCCGTCTCGCGAGGGGACGGTCCCGGTCTGGCCCGCTGACGCGGTGCCGGGTTGACGCTTCACGGCCACCTGCTGGGCAGGCCCGGTCTTACGGTCGGCTCCACGTCCGTTTTCGATCTCCGCGCCACTCGCGGCGACCCTGAGTTCATTCCTGCCGTACTGCGCCAGGTTCAGCGCAGCGTTGACGTCCGCAAACTGGGAAGGTCGCGGCCTCTGGGTCCGGCCCAGCCGAGCACCAGTCTGTGCCGGTTGCGGCCGGCCCCGGCGTGCTCCCGATCGCGTTGACCGACACGCACCTGGACGTGCCGGATGCAGGTCGAGGACGGGCCGCCCGAGGACGAGGCTTCCGACTACCGCGAGGCTCGACCGGGCCCGGCACGAGGGCCGAAGGGTGCGGCAGTTCGCTGCCGTCTTGAACTCGAACACCGAGCGGGACCTGGACCTCGACGTGAGTTTGCATTTCGTATTACGATATTCACATGCGTGAGGAGGCGATCGGCGGACGGCAGGTTTCTGAAGCGCAGATTCAGGCATGGTCCGATGAGGCCCAGGCCGGGTACGAAGTGAAGAAGTTGCGCCGCCGTGGGCGCCCGAGCGTCGGAGATGGTCCTGGCGCGGTGGTGCCGGTGCGCATCGACGCGAACCTGCTCGCCGCGCTGACTGCGCGCGCCGAGCGAGAGCATGTGAGTCGGTCGGAGGCAATCCGGGCTGCCATTCGTGCCTGGGCACAATCGACGACGACAGCCCCGCCCGCCAGCTGAGGCTTGGCTTCGACCCGGCGGGGCGCCTACTTGAGCTCGTCGTCCTGCGTTTCGATTCCGGCAGCGATTTGCTCATCCATGCGATGAACGCCCGGCCCCAGTACCTCAATCTGCTCACCTGTGCCCATAGGCCGGGGATCGGAACACCAGCCGCAACCTCGACCTCCGATGATGGTGGGCTTTCTGCACGGATGTACTGTGCTGAGTGTGCAAGAAGCGGTAGCCTGATGTCATGACTGAGGTGCCGCTGACCATCAACCCGGAGGACGTGCGCCGCAGCGCACCCACCGTCGGCGCGCCCGGCTGGTTGCAGCAATTGGCGGAGTATGTGCGTGAGGCCGCCGCCTCGGGGCAGACGGTGACGGTGACCTCTCGCCGGCGGATGCTGACGCCAGAGCAGGTGGCCGAGGCGCTGGGCGTGTCCCGTTCGACGATCTCGCGCAAGATCAAGGCGGGGCAGATCCGCGCTGTCAAGGTCGGCAACCGCAACCGCATCCCGTACGAAGAGTTCGAGCGGTACTGGGACCAGGTGATGACCGACATGGTCACGGTCGTGGCCGACGACATCGAGGCGGACCTCTTTGGCGACGAGTGAGCCCACCGTCGTCTTCCTCGATGCCAACGTCATCGCCAAGCCCGTCACCCGCACGTTGCTCATGATCGGTGGTGTGCCCAGCGGTTACCTCGCCGTGTGGAGCCAGACGGCCGAGACCGAGGCGGAACGACACCTGCGGGATCGAGTGACCAAGCCAAGCGCCGTCCGCGCCCGGTACGGTGTCGAACTCACGCCAACCGGCGAGGTGGGGCACAAGTTCGACGCCACCAGAGGTGCGGACCGGCAGATCCTTGCGGACGCCGTCGCCGCCGGTGCGCGGTATCTCGTGACCGAGGACGTTGACGACTTCGCCGAACCCGACCTCGCGGGCGTGGGGATCTCGGCTGTCAACCCCGACCTGTTCCTGGCCGAGCGCATGTCCGCCAAGGGCTACGCGTACGCGATCGCAACCTTCGTCACAACCCAGACCAAGCCGCGACGAACCGGCCCGCAGGTACACGCAGCGATCGCCAAGCAACATCCGCTGCTGTTCGCCGCGCACGCCGGGCTGTACGACGTCGAACCGAAGATCTCGCCGCACGAGCCGCCTGCCGTGACCTTCCGAGGCCGGCGTTGCCTGCGGTGCGAAACCGTCAACCACGCTGGCGCGGAACTCACGCAGGGGCTGTGCGAGAAGTGCCGAGCGGCTCGGTAGACAACGCCCTCAGGCCGCGGAACCAGTCCGCCGCTCCCCCGCCATCACGTCCAGCTCGGCCGCAACCAGCCCGAGCACCACCAGGTCCACCACCAGCCCGCTCACCGCCGCGAACTGGTCCAGCCGGAACAGGAAGATCTGCGTCACCAGCAGCGCGACGAGCACCGCCCGCCGGAACCACACGAACCCGCGCCGCCGGTCCGCGCGCACCCGCACGAGCCCCACCACGGAGCACCCGAACGAGACGACCCCGCTGACCAGGATCCCGACCACGACGTACCCGGGCGCGTGCGCCCCGGCAACCCACGCGGCGATCCCCCGGCCCACAGTCAAGGCCCCGGTAACGGTCAGCACGACGATCGTGATCCACGGCGCCCACGGTGCCCGGACCACCCGCCGGCTCGCGCCCACAACAAACCCGGAGACGGCACCCAGCGGGTCGGGCAGCTCCTCGGCGTCCTCCTCGACGACCGCCAGCAGCGCCCGCACCTCGTCGGCCCCTGTCACGTCCCCGGCCGCCGAGAGCAGCGCGTGCGCTCGCCATCGGGCACGGGGACTGAAACCGCCCGCGACGCCCGCCGCAGCGAGGTCCACGGCCCCGGCGAGGGACTCGGCGGGATCGCGCCCCCCGCGGCCGTGCAGCGCCTCGCCGACCAGCACGAGCGCGACCATCACGACGTAGATCAGCGCTGCCGTCGGCGCGAAGAAGTAGTTGTTGTCGGACGTGACGAACTTGCCGACCTCGTCGATGAACAGCCCGAAGCCGATCCCGCCGAGCAGCGCCCCCACGGGCCGCGCCAACGGGCCGGCGAACGACAGCAGAACGGCCACGGCCAGTGCCATCAGCAGCCCGCCGGGCAGCACGTGGGCGATGTGCAGCCCGCCGCCACCGATCTGCGGATAGCCGGAAAGCGCCAGGAAGCCGCGCGTCAACAGCACCGTCGACACGGCGGCGACCAGGAACCCGGCGAAGTGCATCCCTGCGGCCGGATCGCGCGGCAGGCCCCACCGCAGCAGAAGGCGACGGTGCGCAACAGACCCGCGCCGAACCTCGCCCCCCGCCGCGGACGTCACCGCCGGCGCTTCTCCCGCACCCGGACCGAGATCGCGATCGGCGTGCCCTCGAACCCGAACGTCTCGCGCAGGCGACGCTCGATGAACCGCCGGTACCCCGCCTCGAGGAACCCCGTGCTGAAGATCACAAAACGCGGCGGGCAAGTGGCCGCCTGCGTGGCGAACAGGATGCGGGGCTGTTTGCCGCCGCGCAGGGGGTGCGGGTGCGAGGCGACGAGCTCGCCGAGGAACGCGTTGAGCTTCCCCGTCGAGATCCGGGTGCCCCACGAGGCCAGCGACCGCTCCAGGGCCGGGACCAGCCGGTCCGTGTGCCAGCCGGTCTTCGCCGAGAAGTTGATCCGGGGCGCCCACTGGACCTGCACGAGGTCCTTCTCGATCTCGCGCTCGAGGTACGCGCGGCGGTCCTCGTCCATCAGGTCCCACTTGTTGTACGCGATGACCAGTGCGCGCCCGGACTCCACGACCTGGGTGATCACCCGGGTGTCCTGCTCGGTCATCTTCACGCTCGCGTCCACGAGCACGACGGCGACCTCGGCCTTCTCGATCGCGGCCTGCGTGCGCAGCGAGGCGTAGAAGTCGGCGCCGGACGTCTGGTGCACGCGGCGCCGGATACCGGCGGTGTCCACGAACCACCATGGCTTGTCCTTGAGCATGACGAGCTCGTCGACCGGGTCGCGCGTGGTGCCCGGGACGTCGTCGACGACGACGCGGTCCGAGCCCAGCACCTTGTTGAGCAGGGAGGACTTGCCGACGTTGGGGCGCCCGACGAGCGCCACGCGGCGCGGGCCGCCGCCGGGGATCGCCTTGCCGAACTGGGACTCCTTCGGCAGCGCGCGCATGGCGGCGTCGAGCAGGTCACCGGTGCCGCGCCCGTGCAGGGCGGACACGGGGTGCGGCTCGCCGAGGCCGAGGCTCCACAGCTCGGTGGCGTCCGCCTCGACCCTCGGGCCGTCGACCTTGTTCGCGCACAGCACGACCGGCTTGCCGGCCTTGCGCAGCAAGCGCACGACCCGCTCGTCGGTCGCGGTGGGCCCGACCTGGGCGTCCACGACGAACAGGACGGCGTCGGCCAGCGAGATCGCGATCTCGGCCTGCTCGGCGACCCGGGCGGCGATGCCCTTGGCGTCGACCTCCCAGCCACCGGTGTCGACCACCGTGAAGTGTCGTCCCGCCCACTCGGCGGCGTAGGAGACGCGGTCACGCGTCACCCCCGGCTTGTCCTCGACGACCGCTTCACGACGGCCAAGAATGCGGTTGACCAGCGTCGACTTGCCCACGTTGGGGCGTCCGACGACGGCGAGCACGGGCAGCGGCACGCCCGGCAGCAGGCCGTCGGCGTCGAGCTCACCCTCGAGCAGCGCGAGGTCGTCGTCCTCGAGCTCGTACTGGGTCAGGCCGGCGCGAAGCGCCCGCTCACGGATCTCTTCGCTCGTTGTATCGTCGGCGGAGACGCCGTCGTCCGTCACGACGGGAGCCGTCAGATCCGGCTCGACCTCGTCGGACAGGGGCAGTTCTGTTCCACTCATGCCCCTATCCTCCCAGTATCGGCGGCCTACTCCGAACCGGCCTCGGCGTCAGCGGGGCAATCGGTGGGCAGAACGAGCCCCGTGCGGGCCGTCGCGGAGGCCACGATCGCGCCCAGCGCGACCCGGATCGCCTCGTTCGCGTCCTCCAGCGCGTCCCGCCCGGACACCCCGGGCGCCCGCTCCAGCAGGATCGGTGTGCCGAACTCCACGACCAGGCGCCGGCGGATCCCGGGCACGTGCCCGACGCTCTCGCCGGTGCGCCGGGTACCGAGCATCGCGACCGGCACGACCGGCGCCGCGCCGTTCAGCGCGAGCCACGCGATGCCGGCCCGCGCGCTCGCCGCGTCGCCGCGGCCTCGGCTGCCCTCGGGGAACAGCCCGACGACTCCCCCGGCCTTGAGCACGGCCAGCGCGCTCATCAGCGCGGGGCGCCCGACGTCGCGGTCGATCGGAATCTGCCCCGCGCTGCTCAGCAACGCCCCGATCGGGCCGGCGAACATCTCCGCCTTGACCAGCACGTGCACCGGCCGCCTCGTGGCGCCGACCAGGATGGGGCCGTCGATCACGCCGGTGTGGTTCGCGGCGAGCAGCACCGGACCGCTCGCTGGGACGTTCGCGGCGCCGGTCACCCGGGTGTCCCAGACGCCGTGCGCGAGGAAGTTCCCGAGCCAGCGCGACCACGCCGGCTCGAGGTCGCTGGGGGCGCGTTTCGCGGCAGCGGGCTGCCCGACGGCGGCGCGCGAGTCGACGCTCACGCGCTCGCCCGGCCGACCCGCACGACGACGTCGAGCACGGCCTGCACGGTCTGCTCGAGGTCCAGCTCGGAGGAGTCGACCGTGACCACGCCGTCGGCGGCGACGTGGAACTGCACGACGGTCGAGTCGTCGGCGTCGCGGCGCAGCACCTGGTCGCGGGTGGCGTGGAGCGCGGCGGCGTCGTCCGTTCCGTGCACCTCCAGGGCGCGCCGGGCGAGGCGGGCCGTCTCGTTCGCGGTCAGCAGCACGCGCACGTCCGCGTCGGGCGCGACGACGGTGGTGATGTCCCGCCCCTCGGCGACGATGCCGCGGCCGCCCGAGAACGACGACGGCGACGATTCGGCCGCGATCGCCGCGCGCTGCAACCGGCCCAGCTCGCGGCGCGCGGCGAGGTTGGTCGCCACCGCGCTGACGGCGGCCGAGATGCGGGTCTCGCGGATCGCCTCGCCGATGTCCGTGCCGCCGACGTACACGGTCGGCGCGGCGGGGTCGACGCCCATCACCAGCGGCAGGGCGTGCACCTCGGCCGCGACCGCGTCGGTGTCGTCCAGCGGGACGCCGCGCTCGAGGCACCACCAGGTCGCGGCGCGGTACATCGCGCCGGTGTCCAGGTAGGCGAGCTCGAGCCGGGCGGCGACCTGGCGCGAGACGGTGGACTTGCCGGAGCCGGACGGGCCGTCGATCGCGACGACCAGCGGGGTCGCGAGCGTCGGGCGAGCGGTGTCGGTGGAGTTGTCGAAGAGCGGGGCGTGCATCGTTGTGGGTCCCATCAGCTGGCGAGCCGCCAGCCGCGTGCGGTCAGCTCGGTGTGGAGGTGCTCGGCGCGGGCAGGCAGCACGGAGATCGCGGCCATCCCGACGGGCCGGCCCGAGGCGTGCTCGAGCTGGAGGTCTTCGAGGTTGACGCCGGCGGCGCCGACGTCGGTGAGCAGGCGGGCGAGCTCGCCGGGCGCGTCGGGCACCAGGACGGTGACGATCGCGTACTCGCGCGGGGTGCCGCCGTGCTTGCCGGGGATCCGGGAGACGCCGGCGTTGCCCTGCGCGATCGCGCGGGCGAGTACGCCCAGGGCCGCGTCGCCGGTGGCGTCCGATGCCCCGGCGACGGCGAGCGCGTCGATCACCGTGTCGAGGTCCGTGCGCAGGTCAACCAGCACGTCGCGGACCTCGCGGGCGTTCGCGGCCAGGATCGAGGTCCACAGCGCGGGGTCGCTCGCGGCGATCCGCGTGACGTCCCGCAGGCCCTGCCCGGACAGGTCGAGGGCACCGGCGGGGGCGTCCCGCAGCCGCGCGGCGACGAGGCTCGCGACCACCTGGGGGACGTGCGAGATCACCG
>NZ_DATCNW010000027.1:0-28241 GCF_036565025.1 Pengzhenrongella sp. | reverse complement strand
AAGCCCTCGAAGGCGACATCCGCAAATGGGTCAAAGGCTGGAACGCCGACCCGCGCCCCTTCATCTGGACCAAGTCCGCCGAACAGATTCTCGAATCCCTCGGCCGACTTCTACGACGAACTACTGGCGCAGGACACTAGCAGTACCGCCCCGAATGTCGGACTCCCAAGCGGCAGTCAGGGCCTTCACCTGCGGGCCAACATGGACAGAGCCGGGACCGTGTGTCTCTGAACCGATCGGACGAGGCGCCGCACCGACGCCGCCATGCGAAAGAGGTACCCCTGTGAGTGTTGCCCAAGTCCGCGAACAGCTCACCGCGATCATCGACGACCGTGACGTCGCGGGGATCCGCATCCGGTCCGAGTTCGAGTCGGGCGGCTTGACGGTCGCGCCGCCGGCCGGGCAGCTCGACAAGGCCGGCCCGGACAAGTCGGAGGGCCTGTTCAAAACCTCAGACGGGAAGTACGCGGTCGTCATCGACACCGTTGCGTCGCAGGCGAACCGCATGGAGGCAGCCCTGAAGGCAGTCGCCGGCGACGTCGACTACCCACTGTTCGTCGTGAACGGCGCGGACCGGGTCGCCCGCCGGAACACGTCCCTGGACTGGCCGCACCGCCAGGCGGACGCGCACTGGCGCCTGCTGCAGGACCGGGCGATCCTCGAGGGCCACCTCACAGACGACGACGCCCAGGCCATCCACGACGCGACCGTGTGGGACGCCGAAGCGCTGCTGCGCTGGTTCCCCGCCTCGGTGCTGTTCGGCTGGTGGCACTCGGTCCCCAAGGAGATCAAGGGCAAGGCCACCGCCGAGAACCAGAAGATCCTCGACGACCTCCTCGACTCCCGCTCCAATGGCGCAGCGAACAGCGCCGCCACCCGGTCCGCACGGGTGATCACCTCCGAGGTCATCGCCCACGGGGTGTCGTTCGCCCCGCGCCTGAGCACCCGGATCGACCCGTTTGGCGCGCTGACCGCGGGCACGAAGGCGAAGGGCGGCGAGGCGGCGTCGAAGTCCGCCTACAGCCAGGGCGGCCTCGGCACGATCCCCCCGTCGAAGTCCAACCCGGCCGTCACCTACGAGCTGATCCAGGGCGCCACCTTCATCGGCTTCTCCCACCTGCGGCACTTCAGCTTCGGCGAGCACACCCCCGAGGGTCGCGTCCTGGCGCTGGCCTTGGGCCTGCTGGCGGTCACCGAGGCGCAGTACGACCTGCACCTGCGCTCTGGTGCGGACCTCATCTTGAAGGGCGCGCCGGTCTGCACGCTCGAGCGCGGCTCCGGCCCGACAACCTTCGAGCTGCCGTCCCGCGAGGACCTGATCGCTCTGGTGAGCGAGCTCGGGACCGGCACGTTCGGGTGGAAGGGCCAGCTCGAGATCGACGCCCCTGAGGCGTACCTGCGCATCGCGGCGGTGGCGGCCGCGCACCAGGCCAAGGCCGACGGCGACGACGCGTGAGCGCTGACCTCACCGTCTCGGTCCGGTTCCCGAACGGGCGGTTCAGCGGGTCTACCGGCAACGCCGGTGAATGGCCGCCGTCTCCGGCGCGCCTCGCCGCGGCACTGCTGTCGGTCGCGGGCGAGTCCGGCCGGCCGGTGATGGTGGAGCTCTTCGCCGCGCCGCCGCCGATCATCGACGCCCCGACGGCAGAGCCCACCACGGGGACCGGGCGCTGGGTTCCCACCCAGTACACGGTCGACGTCAACGGCCGCACACCCAAGCTGGTGCGCGGCGGGCAGGAGCTGGTGTCCGACACGTTCGACCGCAAGGAGGCCGCCCTCGCGCAGCCGTCCGTGCACGTCGGCGACGCGTCGGTCAGCTACGTGTGGCCTGGGCTCGGCGACCTGGCCGCGGCCCTGGTCCCGGTCGCCCGGCAGGTGCCGTATCTGGGACGGCCGACGACCCCAGCGGTCATCTCCGTCGCGGCAACTGAGCCGGTGTCCGGGCCCGTCGCCCCCGGCCGTGTTCGGCTCGTGCCCGACATGGGTGGCGCGCTGAGGCTCGGGGTCCCGTCGAGCGAGCACCTGGCATCCTTGGACGCGGTGCACGAGTCGCGGCTGCGGAACCGGTCGATCGGCTTCGACCAGCCGGTCAAGACCCAGCGCACGTTCGCCACCTACCGCACCGTCGAGCCGCCCCAGCCGATCGGCGTCGGGTGCGCCACCCGCCGCGAGGCGCTGACGTGGGTGGGGCAGCAGATCCTGTACCGGGTCGCAGACCGGGGTGTGGCCCTCGCCGGCGACATCCTGCTCGCAGTTGGGACCGTGACGGCCGAGCTCGGTGCCCGGGAAGTCATCCCCGTGCTGTGGGGGGTCGGGGGTGACGCGGACGGCCGGCTCAAGGCGGTGCTGGTGTGCGACCCGAGCGTCGGGGAACTGCCCGCCACCATTCAGGTGCCGACGCGGACCGGGCTCGTGCGGCTCGAGTCCTCGCCGCCGGACGACGTTCCGGGCCAAAGCCTCGAGGTGTGGCTCGCGTCGCGGCTGCTGGCCCGGTCTCCCTTGTGGACCACCCTGACGCCCGTGAACCTCGGCGTCGACGAAGCACTCACGCTGCACCAGGCCCAGCCCGGGCTGGAGGCATTGGCCGGTGAGCCGGTGGTCGGGTTCGGGACGCACCGCGAGCCGCGCGGGTCGTGGCAGCCGTACTTCCCGGAACGGACGTCATCCGGTTACGTCTCGGTGCAGTTCGCCGAGAGTGTGCACGGCCCGCTGTTCCTCAAGGTCGCAGGCGCCCGCGTTGCGCTGATCCCGGCCGACCCCGGCACCCACGACGACGACCCCCGAAGGGGGACCCTGCTGTGACCACGTTCCCGACATTCGGGGAGTTCTTCGGCGCGATCAACGGCGACCGCACCCCGTATCTGTGGCAGATGCAAGCCGCCGAGCGGCTGTACGCCGGCGAGCCGATCGACGCCGTCGCGGTGCCCACCGGCCTGGGCAAGACGCAGATCGTGACCGCCTGGTTGTGGGCGTTTGCCCGCCAGCGGCACGAGCTGGCGGCCGGGCTCCGCGACCGGCGCACGGTCGCCACCCGACTGCACTTCCTGGTCGACCGCCGGGTCGTCGTCGACGACGTGCACGACACCGCCTTGCGCATGAAGGCGGCCGTGGAGGCTGCCACCGATGGCGCCCTGCTCACCGTCGCCCGCGCACTCGATGCGACCAGCCACCAGACGACAGACGGGACCACCACGTCCCAGCGGTCCCTGGTCGACGTCGTCGCCCTGCGCGGCGGGCTGCCGGTCAGGCCGGAGCACACGAGCAGTCCGTTCACCCCGACGATCGCCGTCGGCACCCTGGACCTGGTTGTGTCACGGCTGCTGTGGCGCGGGTATGGGATCGCCCCCGGTCGCCGGCCGATCGACGCCGCCCTGGTCGGTGCCGATTCGCTGATCGTGCTGGATGAGGCCCACATCGCCGAGCAGTCCTTGCAGACGCTGCGCGTCCTGACCCGCAACCGCGACCACTTCGAGACCAGCCCGCTGCCTCGCCCCGCCCTGACCGTCATGTCCGCGACGCTGCGCCCCGGCCCGGCCCTGACGGCCATCACGTTCGACGAAGCGGCCGAGGTCGCCCAGCATCCCGACCTGTTGGCGCGGCTGCTCAACCGTCAGGCCACCGCCATCGACGTGACCTGGCTGACGTACCCGACCTCACCGGGCAAGGCGCCCACCGCGGCGGTCCGCAAGCAGGCCGTCGACGAGCTCGTCGCGGAGATGGCCGACCAGGTCGCAGGACGGCTGGCCGGACCGGGGACCGCCACCGTTGCGTTCGTGAACACCGTCGAGCACGCGCACAAGCTCGGCGCGGAGCTCGAGGACCGGATCGGGACCTCGACCAAGGTGGTCGTGCTGCACGGGGGGATGCCGGTGCCCGTCTCCCGGCGCCGCCTGGAGGCGGTTAGGCCGTTCCACAACGGTTCCCCGGCCGCGGCCCGCGCCGCCGCCCCGCAGACCGTCGTGGTCGCCACGCAAACCCTCGAGGTCGGGGCCGACCTGGACTTCGACGCCGCGGTCATCGAGTGCCCGTCCGCCGACGCCCTCGTGCAGCGCATCGGCCGCGTCAACCGCGCCGGCAAGCGCACCGGGGCAACGGTCCATGTGGTGGCCCGCCACGACGACCCGGCACCGGTCTACGGCACCGCAGTCATCGAGGCGACCGGAACCATGGCGGAGGGCACCGCCACCGTCGGCGCGCTGGACAAGGTGGTCGCCGCCGGATTGCCGTCCGCCACCGTCCGGGCGGCCGGGCTGGTGCTGACCATCGACCGGCCCACCTTCGACGACTACACGTTCACCCGGGGCCTGTCCGGGCAGCCGGACGTGGGCACGTGGATCCGCTCGAAGGATGCCGACTTCCGCGTGCAGGTCGTGTGGCGAGAAGCCCTCAACGTGCTCCCCGAGCAGGCGCATGAGCGGTACGCCAACGAGCTGCCAGCGCGCGGGTGGGAAACCTGGTCCGTCCGCCCAGACACCCTCGCTGCGGCCCTCAGGACGATGAACGCCGAGAAGAACCAGAGCTGTTCCGTCCTGGTGGTCCAGCCGAACAACGCCGGTGACCGGGTCCTCGGCTTCACCGGCAGGGCCGGCTACGACACCCTCGGCGCGGCCTTGACCCCCGGATCGACCGTCTACGTCGCAACGGGGCTCGGTGCCCTGCCCGACTTCGAGGACACCGGAGTCGACCTGAGCGGGTTCCGCCTCACCGGTGAGGAGCCGGTGGTCATCGCGCTGGCCGGCCGGTCGTCCAAGACGCCGGGAGTCGTGTCGGTCGCTGTCGACCCCGACGACGCGCTGCCCGCCTCGGAGATGAGCGAACTCGTCCAGGCCGCGATCCGGGCCGCCTCGAGCACACCGCCGACCACGTCGACCAGCCCGCTCGCCATCGAGGCAGCAGCAGCGCTGATCGACCAGGTGACCCACGTCGGGCTCGTCGACGGCATTGTCGTGACCCCCGTCGTCAGCGGAGAGGTCTGGTTCGCGACCCCGACCCGAGCTCGCGCGCAGAGCGCCGCCCCCTTGGACCTCGGCCTGGACGGGCACCTGCGCGACGTCGGGGATCGGGCCGCGGACTGGGGCCAGACCGTCGGGATGGACACGGCCGTCGTGGCCGCGTTGCGGCTGGCCGGTCAGCGGCACGACCTCGGGAAGCTGCTTCCGCAGTTCCAGAAGTCGCTGCGGTACGAGCTGGTGGGGCGCGACCTGGTTCTGCACCCCGGCGTCGAGGGGGTCCGGGCGAAGTCGACCCTGCCGCGGTGGCGGTGGGCCGACGCCAACCGGCTCGCGCGCGTCCTGGACGGGTTCCGGCACGAAGCCCTGTCGGTCACGGTGAGCGACAAACTCGGCTACCCAGACGGGGTGGACCCGACGCTCGTGCGGCACCTGATCGGCGCCCACCACGGACACGGGCGCGGCATGTTCCAGGTCTACCCCGAAGCCGGCCAGGCGAGCGACTACGAGATCGGCGGGCAGTCGGTCAGCGCCGCGAACGCGCTGCAGGCGGACCTGAGCGACGAGTGGGCCACCCAGTTCCACGACCTCAACGTCACCTACGGCGCGTACGGCCTGGCGCTGATGGAGGCGGTCCTGCGGCTGGCCGACTGGTCGGTCTCCTCTGAGAATGTGAGCCCCACATGACGGTCACCACAGCACCCGAGCTCCCTGAGCACCACGTGTCGGCACTGAGCGGGGCGGACCCGACCGGGTTCCTGACCGCGCTGGGCCTGCTGACCGCCTGCGAGCCGAGCGCCACGCTGCACTTCGCCGGGCTTGAGCCGGTCCTGCGGACCTCGTCCACCGCGGAGCAGATCGCTGCCCGGTTGCGGGCCATCACCGACAAGACGCACCCGACCCACGACCTCAAAGGAGCCGACCGCACGATCGTCACGCAGACCCCGCAGTTGGGCGCGTGGCTCGAGTTCCAGGAGCGAACCTGGGCCAAGGGTAGGCAGGTGGCGTCCTGGACTCGCCTCGTCGACCCATCCAAGCCCGCTGTGGTCGCGATCCTCACGAAGGTTTCCGGCCCGAACAGCGGTCCGGTCCCGACGGTCAGCATCACGGTGCCAGCAGGCCGGACCCAGACGCTCACGATCAGCAAGCGGCGGTTCGCGCCCGACGTCCAGCACCCGTGGGTCCAGTTCGGGGCGGACGGCACCGTGACGGTGACCGCGCCGGAGCAGTACGCGAACGTGATGATCGCCGGGGTGCTGACCGACCTTTCCGGCGCCGCTCCCGCGCGCGGCCAGGTGCGCATCCAGGTCAAGGACGAACGCAAGCTCAGCGGGTCACGCCTGTGGTTCCGCAAGTCCGGCCCCGTGTCGGGTCCGCTGCCCTCGATGGCGGCAGCCTGGGGCGACGAGCCCGGATCTCCGCCGCCGAAACCCGCCGTGATGACCCTCGAACGGGTCGCCCGCGCCGTGAGCGCGCTGCTGGCAGGCGGCAGCCCTCAGGTCGAGTACGACACCGACGTCATGTTCCGGTACTGCCCCCCGGCGAGCCCGTTGCCCGTCAACGAACTGCTCGTCGCGGCCGCCACCCGGTGCCTGCCGCCAGCCGACGTCGACGGACGGACCGCCTCGTTGAAGTGGTCGCTGTGGACCACCCCGATGCGGGTGACCTCGGCAGTGGAGATCCTCCGCAGCCCCGACCTGGCCATCTCAGCGGGGCTTCGCCGGTTCACATCGACCATCGCCCCGCTCGGGGAATCCCAGAAGACCACCGGCTTCATCTCCACCACGGAGGACAAATGACCTACCAGACGCTCCTCGAGTTCCCGCTGACGCCGTCGTTCGCCCAGAACGAGCTGGTCAGCCTGCAGAAGCTGCACCAGTTCGTGATGGCCGCCGCCGGCCAGCTTCCCAACCAGTCGCAGACCCCTCGCGCCGACTTGGGGGTCACGTTCCGGCTGAGCCTGCCCGGGGACGACGGGGTGGACGGCAACACGGTGCAACTGCTCGTGCGCAGCAACGAACCGATCAGCGGCTCGTCAACAACCGTGACCACACCTGAAACGGGTGACCGGGTGCGCGCGCGTGTCGCGATGGTGGCCGAGAAGCGACTCTCCCGCGGCACCGGCAACGGCGGGCCCCAGCAGACCCGCCCGCTGACCGACGACGAAGCCGTCAAGGTCGCGTGGCGCCGCCTCACCGACGCCGGACTCCAGGTGGACCGGGCCGACCTGCAGGTGTCCGACGCCCGCCCAGCGGGCGCGAGGGGCACGATCAACGTCACCTACCGGGAGATCGTCGCGCAGGCGGTCGTCACCGATCACCCTGCCCTCGGCTCAGCACTGGATCGAGGTATCGGCCGCGGAAAGAACTATGGATTCGGACTGCTGACCGTCGAAACATGAACTGCGCCGGTACCTTGGGGCCCACAAACACGCAGGTCAGTTGGGTCCGCCCCGCGCGCGCGGGGGTTGAAGCGTCGCAGCAGGCGAGGCACTGTGCGCACAGCCGTCCGCCCCGCACGCGCGGGGGTTGAAGCACGGGTGTCCCGGTCATCGTGTTCGAGCAGTCGTCCGCCCCGCACGCGCGGGGGTTGAAGCACGGCGGCCGAGCATCGTCAGGTAGTGGTCCTGTCCGCCCCGCACGCGCGGGGGTTGAAGCACTCAATGTCGAGTCCTGAGGCGAACATGACAGTCCGCCCGCACGCGCGGGGGTTGAAGCTTCATCCTGCCGCGGGTGACGTCGGTCGTCAGGTCCGCCCCGCGCGTGCGGGGCGGACGGGTTGAAGCCTGGTTCGCCTTGTCGCGATCACCGTCACCCCGTCCGCCCCGCACGCGCGGGGGTTGAAGCGGAGAGATCCGACACGGGCACTGCGTGATAAGTCCGCCCCGCACGCGCGGGGGTTGAAGCGAAACGCCCGATGAGTTCCTCGACGGCAACCATTCCGCCCCGCACGCGCGGGGGTTGAAGCACCGCGACCTATGAGGGAAACACGGGCCGCACGTCCGCCCCGCACGCGCGGGGGTTGAAGCAAGGCGTGGCTGAACGCGGTCACGGAGGGCTGGTCCGCCCCGCACGCGCGGGGGACGGAGCACTGGACAGAACGGGACGAACCTGGGTGACCAGTGACTTCGGCACCAGCCGGTCGCTGGGGGATGGACCGGACTGGACCCTCTGACCTGCGGCGCGGCTGTTACGGTTCGCTGGGGCTGGGTCGTCTGGCCTGCCTCACGAACGTGAGGTCCGGGCCGTCTCCAGGAGTCCTCCTGTGAAGTCCACCACCGCCAGGCCTCTCGCCGTGGTCACCGCCGTGCTGCTCGTGTCGGCGCTGGCCGGCTGCGCACCGGATCCGATCTCCTTCAAGGAGCTGGATCGCACCGGCGACGTCTCGGCGAGTTGCGCGAAAGCCTTCGGCACCCCGGAGCAGGTTGGCAAGCACCTCGGCCTCGACCTGGTGGCGAGCACCGAGGTCAAGGAGTGCGCGTACAAGACCTCGGACGACGGCAGCGAGGTTGTCCTGCGGGTCACCACGGAGAAGCCAACCACCGAGTCCCCGTTCATCATCTCCGGGTCGGCCGGCGCGTACTACGTCGGCCTGATCGCGACCAGCGACACCACCGGCGGCACCTTGCTGACGGACGCGGCGCGCCCCAAGGCCCAGAAGTGGCTGGACGAATTGGCGAAGGCCGTCACCGCGTAGCACCACCTCGCGCGCGCAGTGCCCCGGCCCGGTAAATCCCGCCGGGGCACTGCTGTGTCAGGGCAGGTGCGCGGGCGGCAGCCGAACGGGGGCATCTTGCACAGGTAGAGCATGCAGGCCACCTTCGCTCTCGACCCGGACGCCCCACCGCTCACCCAGGCGGCGTCCCTCGCGCTGGCGCTGCTGCGCGCGGCCAAGATCCGCACCTGGGCCGAGCTCGTCGTCGACCCGGCACCGCTCGCCGCGGTGAGCGTCACCCCGGAGCAGATGGCGCTGCTGAACACCCACGCGGGCGCGTTGACGACGCTGCGGGTCGGACCGCCGATGGTCACCCTCGCCGTGTGCCCGGAGTGCTCGAGGTTCACGATCGTCTCGGGCCAGGCGGCCACCAGCTGCCCGTTGACCCTGGGCTGCACCGGCAAACCGCAGCGCGCCTCGACGGCCGCGCGGTTGAAGGCGGCACCGACGGCGAAGGATGCACCCGTCGAGACCGTTGACGCGGCCGGGCGAGCAAGGTCCGGCGACCCGCACATCCATCAGTCATGAGAGGCCGAAGCCCGCTGCGGATGATCGTCGCCGTGCTGCTGCTGCTCGCGGTCTACGGGTACGCCTACAAGACCGGGATCGTGGACAGCCTCGCGGCCGCGTTCGAGGTGGACAACCCGGGTCCGCTGCGCGAACCGGCTGGCCTGCACAACGCGGACCTGTCCGAGCTGAAGGCCACCGGCAAGACCGGCACGTCACCCACGGCAGCGAAATCCTTGGACGCGCTGGATGGCCTGCCGGTCGCCGGCAGGGCGCCCAAGACCGGGTACACCCGAGCCCAGTTCGGCGCCCCCTGGTCGGACGTGGACCACAACGGGTGCGACACCCGCAACGACGTCCTGCACCGGGACCTGACCACCGTGGTGCTCACCGGCGGCGCCTGCGTGGTCGCCACCGGCACCCTCGCCGACCCGTACACCGCCAGGACCATCGCGTTCGTGCGCGGCAAGGCGCCCTCCTCCGCGGTACAGATCGACCACCTGGTCGCGCTGTCCGACGCCTGGCAGACCGGCGCCCAAGCCTTGAGCGTCACCAAGCGCACCGCCCTGGCGAACGACCCCCGGAACCTGCTGGCCGTGGACGGCCCGACGAACTCCGCCAAGGGCGACAGCGACGCGGCCGGCTGGTTGCCGCCGAACAAGGCGTTCCGCTGCACGTACGTCGCCCGGCAGGTCCAGGTGAAGGACGCCTACCAGCTGTGGGTCACCCCCGCCGAACGCACCGCCATCGCCGACGTGCTGAAGGGCTGCTGATGTCTACCGACCGTGCTCGAGCGATCACCGCCGACCCGCAGTTCCAGGACGCGGTGCTGCGAGCCCTGCGCGGGGACCTCGCCGGGCTGACCGAGATGGATGACGAACACCTGCGGGTCGCGTCCCGGACAGTCTCGGTGCTCATCGCCGGGCGCGTGGTGGAGTCGGCGCCGTGCACCCTGGCCGGGGTGGCGTTCTGGGCCGAGCACGGCGCGCTGACGTTCGCCCCGGCGGACCCCTCGGGGCTTTCCGAGCTGGACCGCACAGCCGCGCGGATGATCGCCGTGGACGGCACCGCGCTCCTGCACCGCGACCACAGCGTGGCGACCCATGAGCTGTGGGCGGCGCTGCTGGGCTGTGTGCCGGTCACCTTGCACCGCAGCCTCACCATGCTGATCGCCGGGAAGTTCACCACGGCCCCCGAGCCCGCCACTCACGCCGGACCGCACCCGGCCGCCTCGGAGGACCGCCATGAGTGACCTGCTGCGTGTCGTCATCGTCGTGGTCATGCTCGGCGCCGCGGTCGTCGGGCTGCGCCACCTGGTGTCCGGGGTGATGTCCACCCTGACCGGGGTGCTCGTCCTGGTGGTCCTGGGCTGGCTGGCGGTCAGCGTCCTGGGCGTCGACGTGCCGGGGCTGCTCGCCCAGTTCCATCTCCCGCCGCTGCCCACCATGCCGTGGGCGAGCTGATGGGTGTCCGCGGCCGGGCGCTCCGGCGGGCGATCCGCCGCGAGTCGAACCTGGACGCGGCGATGGCGGTGATCGTCGTGGGAGGCGACGGCTCCTTCACCGTGATCCGGTCCGACGAGATGGACCGGGCCGAGTTCGCCCAAGACCTCGTCACCCTCGCGTTCGAGCAGATCGACGAGCTTTCGGGCGTGGGCGCACCGGCTCAGTGGGACCCGACCGCAGCCTGAGCCGACCCTCCGCCTGGCG
This sequence comes from Pengzhenrongella sp., assembly GCF_036565025.1. Classification (NCBI taxonomy): domain Bacteria; kingdom Bacillati; phylum Actinomycetota; class Actinomycetes; order Micrococcales; genus Pengzhenrongella; species Pengzhenrongella sp. Next base: position 17,362 of record NZ_DATCNW010000027.1, on the reverse strand, counting down.
GGGTCCGATCCGAGCGAAGAACTTGGTCGATCCGCGCCGCGATGAGGACGCGATCACCCGCACATCCACCGGTCATGAACACGCTGACCCGCACCGAGCAGACCCGCCAGCCGTCCGGATTTCCGGTCGGCGGCCAGTTCGCAGGCACGATCCGCCCCGAGGCGGACGTGTCCCTCCCCTTCGACGATGCCCTGGACGACGACGTCCTGGACCCGGTGGACGCCTCGCACGCCGACGAGGCGATCGACGAGCTGTCCACCGAGGCTCTCATCTCGTTCGCGCGCGCCGCCGTGCGCGGCTACGCCTTCAAGAAGGGCGTGCGGTTCGTCGGTGAGGACGACATGGTCCAGGACACCCTGGCTGCGGCCCTGACCAACCAGCACAACAGCAACGGCCGGACCGTGCTGACCCGTCCGTACGTGCGGGCCATCGCTTCGGGCATCGTCGCGCAGGCCGCCCGCGGACGGCTGCGCGCGGAGGACCGCAAGGCCATCGGGATGTTCACCAAGCAGCTCACCGACGCCGAGACCGAGCTGGACCGCAACTTGACCGGCACCGAGCAGGACGAGCTCGCCTCGCGGATCCGCGACGAGTGGCCCGACCCCCGCCACCGCCCGTCGGTGGACTTCGTCGCGCTCGCCCAGGTCCGCGTGCTGTCCCTGAACGTCATCGCCCACAACCCGGACGGACGTGACCAGACGCGCAGCCTGGCGGACACCGTGTCCGATTCCCCGGCGTTCTCCACGGACCTGAACGTCGACGACATGTCGGTGGACCCCGAGACCCCCACCGGGCAGGTGCTGTCCGGGGCGCGCGCCAACCGCGCGCAGAACCGGGCCGACGGCTGGGGGCTGTACGCGGGTCTGGCCGGTTTGCCGTTGGCCACCCCCGGCCACGTCCGCCCCCGCACGGCGACCGCCGCCCGGGTGTCGATGGCCGACGCCGGCGGGGTCTGCGCGGCGGCGCGTACCTGGCAGCACGGGGAGACCAGCGTCGCGACCGAGGCCCTGTTCGCGCCGTTCGCGGGCCTGACCGACGCTGCCCGCGACGACATCGCCGACGGACTGCTGGGCCGTGCTGCGTACGCCGAGGAACTGTGGGGCGCTGCCCTGTCCGCGTCGTCCTGCCGGGAGCGCTGAACCCCGCCCCGACCCGGCGATGACGGCGCCGATCACCGCACATCCATAGGGCGAAGGACACAGGGCGGCCACCCGGCCGTTTCTCCGCATGGTCCCTGGTGAGGCGCTCCTTGGCGCCTCCGTCACGGGCAACCTTGGAACGGAGCAGGACCAATGAAGACAGCAGCGGTCGATCTTGCAGGTGCGTGGTCGGGACTGTGGGGCCGCATCTCGGGCGCCTCGGGCGTTTCGGGGCTCATCACCCTGATGACCTGGGTCGGTGTCGGGATGGTCGTCTTCGCGGTCGTCAAGTGGGCGTGGAGCCGTCGCCGAGGTGGCGCCCAGGCCGGTCAGATCGGTTGGCCCATCTTCGTCGGCGCCATGCTCGCAGCGCCGGCCGCGGTGGTGCCCGCGGTGCTGTGGGTCTGCGACCTGGGCGCGAACGCCCTCGTGAACCTCCTGTCCTGACCGACCCCCGCCAGTCCACCACCGGTGGGCGTGAACCAACCTCGGGGGAACGCCCGTGAACAACCTGCACACCTTGACGGCCTTGACCGGTCGTAACGCCGGCGCGAACCGGACGATCATCGTCCAAGGTTTCGAAGCACGTCGACGGACCGTCGGCGTGGTCGTCCTCGGGGCGATCCCGGCCGTTGTGGTGACGCTCGCGCTGTGGACCTTGATCGGCCAGTACGCCATCCTCGCGCTGCCCGCGGTCGAGGGCGCGGTGTGGTGGCTGGTCGAGGTCCGCAGCCGCAGCGGCTTGCAGCGGCGCACCTACGAGACGCTGATGGACAAGAAGCGGTCCGACGCCGGGCAGTTCACCATGTGCGGGCGGGTGATCAACCCCGACCTGCACGAGCTCGGGACCGTGGTCGCCTCTTCGGTCCCCGCCACACCCACCACCAGACCGGCCGCCGCGACGCCGCCGCCCGTGACGGCGACCGCGGCGGCCGGTCTGGTTCCCGGTGCGTCCCAACCCGTTGACGACCTGTTCGGAGTGCAGCGATGAGCCGGTTGTGGCGCGCCCTGGCCGGCGCACTGATGGGTGCCCTGTTCGCCGTGATGCTGACCGCCGGGGCTGCCTCCGCAGCGCCGATCGGGCCCGGGGACCCGTGCCAGAACGACCCGGTCATCCTGTGCGGCTCGAGCGTCGGGGCTGACTCCGACCTGCTGCCGGTGAACAGGTGGGGCACCGCGACGGGCACCATGCACTCCCGGCTGAGCGAGAACGCCTGGGAGGACATCCCCGCGAAGATCCAGCGCAATGGCACCTACCCGGTGCTGATGAGCTTGGGCAACGCCATGTGGTCCGGTGGCACCGGCATGACGTCGGCGGCCATCCAGATGAACATCCTGAACTCCGCCGGCGAGGCTGCCGACAACGCCGCCGGCACCCTGGGGCACTCGCTGGTGTCCTCGGGTGTCCTGGCGCTGGTGGCGGTCATCGCCATCGGTCGCGCCTTGTGGAAGGTCGCCCGCGGCCAGGGCGGGGCGCCGTGGGCGACGCTGGCCAAGACCGCCGCCACCGTGGGGCTGTTCGTGGTGATGGTCGCCGGCGCGTCCGCGTCGACCACGACCTCCGCTGGGGTGTTCCAGCCCGGCAAGATGTCTCCGGGCTGGTTCGTGGTGACCACCAACTCCGTGCTGTCCTCGTTGGCGTCCGCGCCGGCCGCGGCCATGACCAGCAGCGAGACCGGGGCGGGGTTCACCTACGACGCCACGGCCAAGGGTGACCTGTCCTGCGCCCAGTACGTGACCTTCATGAAGAAGGAGTACGCCACCGCGAACCCCATCACCAAGATGTCGGGCTCGATCCCGCTGGTGATGTCGGGGATGTGGGAGGCGACCGGCATGGAGGTGTGGGCCACCTCCCAGTTCGGTGCCGAGAACCCGTACGGCGACTTCGCGTACTGCCGGCTGCTCGAGCAGCAGAGCGGAACACCCCCGGCGCTGCAGCGGACGATCACCAGGATGGCCACCGACAACAAGGTCGCCGACGAGTCGAGCCTCGGGTCCCTCGCGTGGGAGACGGTCGATTCCAACCAGGAGGACCGCACGATGGTCGCGTGGGCGCAGTGCCGCCCGACCAAAGACGGGAACTGGCAGCTGGCTGACGGCTGGGAGAAGGTGACCGCCAACGACGGGCGCGACCCGGCTGAGGTGTTGAAGAACTGCGCGGACTGGTGGGCCAAGCCCGCCGCGTTCCACGACGGGGACACCTTCGCCGACGGGCAGTCGGGGTTCAACTGGGACAACGCCAAGGAGATCAAGGCGGACTCCGGGGACCCCCGGGTCAAGGACTACTTGCTGACCTTGCAGGGCCGCACCGGGGTCGTCTCGGCGTCCCTGGCGATGGTCTACTGCTACGTCTTCTCCTCGGTCATCATGCTGGTGGTGTTCGGGCTGATCTCCGGGGCCATCATCGTGGCCAAGGTCGCCGCCCTGGTGATGATGCTCGCCACCTTCATCGCGCTGCTGGTGTCGCTGTTGGGCGAGGGCAAGGCGGGATCGTCCATCGGGAAGTTCTTTGGCCAGTACGTCGGGATGAGCCTGTTCGTGTTCGGCATTCAGCTGATCTTCGCGTTCCTGACCTTGATCACCTCGATGATGGTCAAGGCTGGCAACGACATGTTCGGCCCGGGGTCGATCATCTCGATGATCTGGACCGGGTTCTCCCCGGTGGTCGCGGTCATCGTGCTGCACATGATCTTCACCAAGTTCTTGAAGGTCCCGTCCCCGTTCTCCCTGACCGGCGCCCAGCAGTGGGGCGCTGCGGCGTCCGGCGGCGCAATGGGCGGAGCTGTGGGCGCCGGGGTGATGAGCCGGATGAACCAGCTGCGCAGCCGTGGCGAGTCCGCTGTGCTGCGCTCCGGGGGCCGGGCAGGTATCAAGGCCTTGAACACGGTGACGAACGGCCGCCTGGGCCGTGGTGCCAAGGCCCGACCTGGGGCGATCACCACGAGCGGGCAGGGTGGCGGGAACGCGGCAGGAGCGGTTGTCGCACCGGGCGCGTCCAACGCGGGGCGTCGCGGCGCGCGCGGACTCGCCAACGAGGGAGCCGCCGCTACCGTTCCGCTCACGCCGGAGCAGAAGCGGGCCGCGAAGAACGCCGCCAACCTGGCCGCCGCAGGCCGCGGCGCCAAGAACACCGTCGCGGGCCGGTACACCGAGGGGGTCAAGGCCCGGATCCGGGGCGCCGAGGGTGCGTTCGGCGCCAACCCGGTCGGCTCTCGTTGGGACATGGCCAAGCGGATCGCGGGAGGCACCGTGCGCGGCGGCGCGAAGGCCGTCGGGGCTGGGGCCCTGATCGTGGGCACCGGCGGGCTGGCCGCGCCGGTGATGGCTGCCGTGTGGGGCAAGAACCGCGCCAGCGCGCACCTGAGCAAGGTCCGCAGTGCGCGGGAAGGGGCGATCGGCGCCCACGAGTCCCGGCAGGCGGCGGACACGCTCGCCCGCAAGAAGGCCGCCGACCGGGCCAAGACGCTTGAGCCTGCGGTCCGGTCGCGACAGACAGCCGGGCGGACCGCAGCCGTCTCCGGCCAGCAGGCGCCTCAGGCCGACCGCGTGGACGGCGGCCGGACCCGAGCTGGCGAGTCCACCTGGGGAGCCAGTTCGGGCGGCCCGCGCCGCAGCAACGGCGAGACCGCGCCCGCGTCGTCGTCGATGGGACTGGACTGGTCGTCCTTCGGGGAGGACACCAAACCCAGCCCGGCTGAGGCGGCAGTGGCGGGCCGCCAGGAAGACCGCCCCGATCGCAGCGGTGCTCCAGTCGCGCCGCTGACGGAATCCAACCAGGGTCGCCCAGGCCCGAAGCCCGCCGCGCCGGGCGTGGGCGTGCGGCCTGAGGGCCGACGGGTAGCGGGCAGGAAGCCGACCCCCAAACGCGGCGGCGAACGCAAGTTCGGGCGCTGATCGGCCGGCGCCCCGAGGACATCTCGGGGCGCCGCACTTCATCCAGTAGAAGAGGGGGCAGCGATGACCAGCACCGAGACATCCAATGGCTACTCTGGGGCGGCCGCCGAGCACGCCCGTCAGCCTGGAGGGGTTCCGTCCGGCGGGCAGTTTTCCACCGCCACCCGCCGGGAGCCTGACGTGACGCTCGCCCATTTGTCCGACGCGGAGTACAACGCGGACGGAACCTTCGAGTACCCACCGATCCCGCGGTCGGTGGAACAGCTCGTCGCGTTCTGGTCCCGGGTGCGAGTGCCTGACGCGGTCATGGCTCGGGTCCGAAGCGCCTACCGGGAGAACTGGTCGGAGTGGGCGGACGCCCGAATGGTGTTGTGGGTGGCGGACAACCCCGAGCCGGACGGCAGGCGGCTGCTCACCTCGGAGAAGAAAGTCGCCGAGTGGGACGCCCGGTACGAGGCGCAGGTGGCGCTACTCAGAGCGGAGCGATCCGACAGCCTTCCCGCCGTGCTTGCCCGCCCGTTGATCCGCGCCGCCCAGATGGACCGGTTTGGGCAATGGCTAGACGACCAGGCGCAGTACGACCAGGTGCTCGCCACCGAAATCGACCTAGGGCAGGACGTACCGTTCACGGCGCGGGAGACCCTCGAGGAGTGGCACCTGGACGAGCTCCCGGAAGCGGCGTTCGAGGATGCCGGCAACTACGCAGGCATCAACGCGGCGCGGACCCAGGTCAAGCTCACCGAGCTCGTGGAGTTGCTGTCGCGCGACCAGGAGTAGAAAGCCGGGCCTGAGGTCGATTTGAGCCCCTCACCTGGGGGATCGTTACCGTGGGAGGACTTGGCGTTCCTCCGCGTGCAACGAAAGGCTTTCCCGATGCGCAGCACGGTCATCACCCTGGTCGACGACACCGACGTCACGCAGGCCACCGCAGCCACCCAGACGGTGCAGTTCGGGCTCGACGGGCAGGCGCTCGAGATCGACCTGTGCGACGAGAACGCCGCCCAGCTGCGTGGCAGCCTGCAGCGGTTCGTGGCCGCGGCCCGGCGCACCGGGGGCCGCCAGGTGCGCGGGACCGGCCAGCTGGGCTGAGCCTCCGCGAGGGCCGGTGACGAACCCTTCGCCCGATCGTGGGCGGGGGTTCGTTTCTGCGCATGGTCCAGGGCATGAGCGGTGTCTTCACAGCCCCACCCGGCAAGGTGCCCGACGAGCCGGCCGCCAAGCCTGCCAGCCCGACTGCAGCCAAGCCCCCAGCAGCCGGTGCCGGCAAGCCTGCCAGCCCCGCCACGGGCAAGCTCCCGACAATCGGCGGTGCGGGCAAGAAACTAGCTGGCCCCGCCGGGCGGTTGGGTGCCCTGCCCGGAGGCAGGACCGCCGGCGCAACCAGCAAGGTCACCGGGAAGGCCGGTGCCGTCGCGTCCACGGCCCGCACCCTGACCGACCCGGACGCCACCGGCAAGGACAAGGCGATCGCCGGCGCCGCGGCAGCGGCCACCGCCGTCGGAACAGCCGTGGGCTCCCCGGTGGTCGGCCAGGTCGCCGGGGCGGTGGTGCAGTCCAAGACGGGCCGCAAGCTGTTGGCCGGCGTCGGGGTGGTCTTCGCGCTAGGCCTGGTCATGGAGGCGATCACCGTCGGGTCCGCCGTGGAGGCGGCGATGATGGTGGTCACCACGACCGACCCTGTTTCGGTCCCCGTCGGCGGCGGGATCTGCGGGGCGACCGGGACCGACCCGGCGCTGAGCGCCGATCAGCAGGCCAACGCGACCGCGATCATCAACACGGTCACGGGCCGCGGCCTGACCGCCGACGACGCCACCATCGCGATCATGACGGCCCTGACCGAGTCGGGCCTGGTCAACGTCGGTCACGGCGACCTGGCGGGCACGGACTCCAGGGGCCTGTTCCAGCAGCGCAACTCGTGGGGTCCGCGCGAGGTCCGGATGGACCCGGCCGGGGCGACGGGGCTGTTCCTGGACCGGCTCACCGCACCGGCGCTGAAGCTGTACCGCACCCCGACCCTCGTCAACGTCCCCGCCGACGCCCGGGCGACCTTCGCCCCGTGGCTGGCGGCGCAGTCGGTGCAGATTTCCGCGTTCGACGACGGGTCCAACTACAAGGACAAGTACGCCCAGGCCGTCGGGATCGTCACCAAGGTCGCCGGGTCGGCACCGCCCAGCGCGGGCAAGTGGTCCGAGGGGACCACCGGGACCGCGCCCAGCGGGTACGGGACCATCACCACCCCGGTCGTCACCACGCCGGGGGAGCCGGCCCCTGGCTGCCCGCCGGTGGTCGGGGGCACCGGCCCGGGTGCCTGGGGCGGGTACGCCAACGGGCAGATCCCGCTCACCGCGCTGACCCAGATCCCGTTCTCGCCGTCCAACTACCTGCGTTCGGACGCGGCCGCGGACTTCATCGCGATGAGCGCCGCGTTCCGGGCCGAGTTCGGGTACGAGATCGGCATCACCGACGGCTACCGGACCTTCGCGCAGCAGGTCATCTTGAAGGCCGAGAAGGGCGCGCTGGCGGCGACCCCGGGGACCTCCAACCACGGCTGGGCCGTCGCGGTGGACCTGGGCACGTTCATCAACACGTTCGGGTCCCCGCAGCGCAACTGGATGGTCGCCAACGCCCCCCGCTTCCACTGGCTCAGCCCGGACTGGGCGCAGGTCGGCAACTCGCAGGGCCACATCCCGGAGGCCTGGCACTGGGAGTACAACGCACCGTCAGGAGCAGCAGCATGAACGGTCGACTGATGGTGGGCGGAGTCGCCGCGGCGGTCGCGGTGATCGTCGGGGTGGTCGTGCTCGGGCCGTGGGCCGGCGACGAGCCGGTCGCGCCCGAACCGACCCTCGGGCCCGTGGTCACGTTGAGCCCCGGTGCCAGCGCCGCGCTGAGCCCGACCCCCACGCCGACCCCTACCGCGACGGACCCGCCGGGCAGCGGGAAGGACGACGACTGGTTCGAGGGGCTGGCCGCGACGTTGACCCCGCAGGAGGACGCCGCGTCCACCGCGTTCGCCGTGCAGGTGGTCACGGCGCTGACCACCCAGACAGTGGGGGAGGACCGGTACGCCCGCCTGAAGCCGTTCTTCACGCCCGACTCCTCAGGCCCGGCGCAGGCAGGCCCGGCCGAGAACAACCCCGGGGCGACGGCCAGCCCGGTGGAGGTGAACTGGACGAAGGTGTTCGACCCGCACGACCCGCAGCGGCTCGGGCTGCTCATCTCGGTGCAGTACGACATCTCCAAGCCCGGCGGGGAGGGGCGGTCCACGTTCGGCTCCGGTGACGTGGAATGGAAGCTGGTGCTGGCCCGTCACGGCGCCGGGTGGCTGGCCAGCGAGGTGCGCCTGGTCGCCTCGAGCGACACCTGAGGTGGCCCTGCGCGAGGATCGCGCCACGCCGCACATCTATAGGACATGAGCCCCGCACCCCAGCAGCCGACCGTGCCGAACCGTGTGTCAGCCGGTGCGCCCGCCGGCGGCCAGTTCGCCACCACGACCCGCACCGAGACCGGCACGACACTGCCCGCGCAGACGCCCGGCAACGTGCTGCTCGACCTGGCCGACCAGGCGTTCCCGCCCCTGGCGGAGACGAGCTCGGTGACGGTGATCTCCCGGGTGGCCGCCCAACGCGCTGCGCGCCTGGTGCTGGCCGGCCTGAGCGACGACGAGTTCTTCAACCGCCACTGGTACGGCATCGAGTCCGCGGCCATGCAGCACCAGCGGTTCGCGGACGACAAGGACGGCTCCGAGGCGGAGGCCGCTTCCCCGGCGGACACCATGGGCGTGAACGAGCGAGAGTTCTTCGGCGCAGACGGACCGGACCGCGCCGGGGAGAACGGCTACGCCGGGTACGACTACGCAGGGTTCGCTGAGGCGATCGCCGAGGAGTGGCGCATCGAGCTGCAGGAGCGGATCGGGCGGGCGGTGACGGTCAACGACCAGGCAGCGACGGTGGCTGCTGCGGCACCCGCCGAGACGGCCGCCTGAGGCCCAACACGCAGGTCAGCAACAAAAAGAGTGGGCAGTGTCAGACCCTCTGTGTATGGTGTGTACATACAGCCAGTCCGACACGGATCTGGCGCCAGCGAGGAGCACCTCATGTCACGCATGGAACGCACGGAGCGGGCCACCGGCCTCAGCTTCGCGCTGCCCGTCGCGGACGCGTGCTACCAGCTGATCGCCGGCAAGCCGGGGACCCAGTGGTTGCCCAATCGCCACTCCCAGGACGCCCGCGGGGCGCCGTGATCTGACCAGAGCACCACACCTGGCCCAGCATCACGGAGCCGCTTCGGGAGTCATCCCGGGGCGGCTCTTCGCATGCCAGGACCCCGCACCAACCCACCAGCGATGCGCACGGGCCACCTCCGTCCGCACATCTGCACTACGTCCTCCACGGAGGGCGACAACTGAACATGGGGATGTAGCTCAGATGGCCAGAGCACCCGGCTCCAACCCAGGCAAGTCGCAGGTTCGAATCCTGCCGTCCCCGCGTATCCCTCCCGCGGGAGCAGTGCATGAGCACCACCGAAGACTTGAGAACTCAACAGCGAAAGATGAAGTACCACGCAGCCGCCGGCCTTCGCCAAAGGGCCGGTGCACCACAACCCTGCGTGGCAACGACGTCGTACCCGGCGGGCACCCACGAGGCGCTCCGTCAAGGATCCGCGAGGCTCTGCTCGCCGGGGACGACATCGTCAACGCACGCGTCGATATGCAAATCCGGATGGAAGCTGGCTGGCCGTAAACCAGTCCCCGCGAGGGCCTTGGGGGTTCAAATTCCTCTCGACTCACAAGCCCGCCAGAGCTCATCTGGAAGCGCGCGCCTAGCTCAGTGGCCAGAGCGCCTCGTTCACACCGAGGACGTCACAGGTTCGAACCCTGTGGTGCGCACCGGCTGAAAGCTCACCCGCCTTCTAGGGGCGGGAGAGCACCCGACAGCCTCAACAACATCGGGGGGTACCTGAAGCCCAATGGCCGGGCAGTCCGGGTCCAGCACGCCTGATCGTCCCGAAGGGTCGCAACCTTGGGAGGGCGTGCCGGGTACCGGCATATGTGTCGCAGTTTCATCTGGTGCGCTACTGGGGTCGGGCTGAACATGGCGGGAGCTGTCGCGCGTCGATGCAGGTCAGAGCCGACCGCCGACTCTTGGCGCCATTCGCGGTACCACTACCAGTACCAGACCCCAAGTTCGCACATCCGAGGGCCGTTGGTGGGAGAGTCAGGTAGTTGGACCTTCCTTGGCCCAACGTGCGGCAGGACGCGCCGTATTCGGTGCACGCTGAACGCGGGGCTCGGCCCCGGGGACAGACTGGCGATAATTGTCCGACCACGGTTCTGAGGACGGTTCGAACGGATCCTGCGGCGTTGCTGCCGCGTTCGAGGACTTGTTCCTGTCCACCGACGTCGTTGAGGAGTTCCTCAGAGAACTCGTTCTCTCCGCCGCTACCGCGGTCGGCGGTCAGGTTTCGACCGCGATCACCCTGGAGTTGTGCGGCCGCCCGGTCACCCGCGCCAGCAGCGATGAACGCGCCGCAGAGTACGACGAGGTGCAGTACGCCTACAACGAGGGGCCGAGCCTGACCGCGATGCGCGCCCGGATGGTCATCTTGATCGAGGACGTCGCTCGCGACGAACGCTTCAGCCAGTATCGGCCCCGCGCGCTCGCTCTCGGGCTGCGGTCTTCCTTGTCCTGGCCGCTCGACGGCGGGGACCGCTGCGTGGGGGTGTTGAGCTTGTATTCGCCCCGTGCGCACGCCTTCGGCCCTGACGAGTTGGCTGACGCGCAACGTTTCGCAGATGAAGCCTACAGGGCGCTGAGCATGACCCTGCGCTTGGTCCACAACATCGAAATCACCGAAGAGTTGCGTACGGCACTGACCTCAAGGACCGCCGTCAACGAGGCGACCGGGGTCACCATGTACGAGCATCGGTGCGACGCCGAAGTGGCGTTGGCCCTGCTCCGTGCCGCTTCGCGCGACCGCAAGCTCTCACTTGACCTTGTCGCCTCCGAAATCGTGATCGGAGCGAGCGGAACGCCTCCCCTGGACGGGTTCCGATTCCGAGTCTGACGCCGCTGCGTGTGACGCCCTGGAGCATCGTGGACGAGGCCGTTTCGGTGAAGACACGCACAGATTTGCCCAAAGCCGCCGGCCGACCGCTCTTGTTTCTCATCGCTGCCGCGGCGACGCCGCCCGGGGGAGCAGTTCGGGCGACCGCGGTGGTCGCTCGCGAGGCGAGCGACCACCGCCGTTGGTCGGGTGGTTTCTTGCCGATCCGCTTCGCGGTCAGTACCCTTTGTAGACGGGTTCGCGCTCCTGCGCCGCGGCCAGGCTCGCCTCCTAGAAGTCCGAGCTCAGGGCACTGAGCGCGAGGTAGTCGCCCTCGATCTGGAAGTACGTGTCCATCGAGTACTCGTGCAGCCGGTTCGAGATCTGCTTGATGTGGTTGATCCCGACCGGCGACTTGGCGGCGATCTTCTTGGCCAGCTCGCGGGCCCTCGCGTAGGCGGACTCGGCGGGGACCACCTGGTAGACCATTCCCAGATCGGCAGCCGTCGGCGCGTCGACCGGCTCCCCGAGCATGCAGATCGCCTTCGCCCGCATCGGGCCGACGAGGCGCTGGAGCGCCCACAGCCCGCCCGTGTCGGGAGTCAGCGCATAGTCGACGAACAGCTCGTGGAAGTACGCCTTGTCCGACGCGATGACGATGTCGCTCGAGAGCAGCAGGTTGCAGCCGCCGCCGAGACACCCGCCTTCCGCGAGCCCGACGATCGGAGTCGGGATCGTGTACATCTTCTTGATCAGATCGGAGATCTCGAACATGACCTCACGCGCCGCTGTGAGGTTCTTGGCGAGCTTGGTCTTGATGATGTCCAGGTCGCCGGGTCCGAAGGACACCGGCCCGGTCCCGCGCAGGAGGATGATCCGGACGTCCTCGTCCCAGTGGGCCCGGTCCAGGGCGGCGCCGAACTCGTCGATGACCTGTTCGGAGAACCGGTTGAGGTTCTCGGGGCAGTCGAACGTGATGGTGGCCACGTGGGCGTCCTTCTCGTACGTCACGACGTGGTCGAACTTCTTCTGGTACGGATACACGACAAGCCACTCCTTCGGGGATTGACGAACCGGTCAGGTCAGCGCGCGACGATGGTCGGATGGGTGCCGGCGACGATCGCCGCGGTCCTCCCGGTAATCGCCGGGTTGTACCGCGGATGGGTGAGGATGTAGAAGGTGCCCTTCTCGAGCTCGCTGATGATGATGTCGACCGCCGCGTCCACGGGGAGGCCGGCGGGCATCGACTTGGTGACCACCTCGAACCGCCGGATGTAGTCCTCGGTGCGGTAGTACGGGTCGTCGGCGTCGTACGTGCTCGGGTCGCGGTGCCGCAGGCAGTTGTCGAGGTCGGTCTGGACGACGGCGGGGCAGATGACGTGCGCCGTGACCTTCGCGCCGGCCGCCTGGAGCTGCAGGTCGAGAACCTCGGTCAGCGACAGGGCGGCGAACTTGCTCGCGACGTAGGCCGGGGCGTTTTCCACCGTGAGGAGCCCCGCGATCGAGGCGGTGTCGATGATCCGGCACTCGGTGTCCTGGGCGATCATCCGCGGCACGAACGCCTTGATGCCGTGCAGCATGCCCTTGACGTTGACGTCGAGGAGCCAGTCCCAGTCCGCGAGCGGCTGCTCCCACATGGTGCCGACCGTGATGACACCGGCGTTGTTGAAGAACAGGTCGACGTGGCCGTAGGTGGCATACGCCTGCCGGGCGAACTCCTCCATGGCGGCGGCGCTGCGCACGTCGAACACGGAGTCGATGACGTCGACTCCCTTTGCCTCGAGCTCGGTGCGGAGTTCCGCGAGGTTGTCGGCGTCGACGTCGACGAGGGCGAGCCTCGCCCCCGCGCACGCAAACCGCCGGGCGATCTCCTTGCCGAGACCGTTGGCGGCGCCGGTGATGGCCACGACCTTGGTGCTGTAGTCCTGCATGACTTCCTCCTCGTGAGGGACTGAAAACCTGGGGTTCGAGAGCGTTCGAGGGCCGCGAGCTAGGCGAGCCTCTCCTTGATGAGACCGGCGATGACATCCATCAGCGCCTCGACCGACGCGCCCCCGATCGCCATGACCTTCGCGTCGCGCCAGTACCGCTCGACGCCGGTCTCCACGACGGTGCCGACGCCGCCGAACAGCTGGATCGCCTCGCGCGCGACGTACTCGGAGACCTCCGCGCCCTTGACCTTGAGTAGCCGGCCCTGCGCCAGGCACAGGTCGCCGCGGTCGCGTTCGGCGTAGGTCGAGTACACGAGCGCCCGCAGCGACTCGATCTCCCCGTACATCCGCACGAGCTTGTGCCGGGTGACCTGGAACCGGTCGAACATCGTCTGACCCTGCTGCGCGCGTTCGAGGCTGTAGGCGAGCGCCATCGCGTACGCGCCCTCGGCGATCCCGAGCCTCACCGGCCCGCAGCTGAGGAACTCCGCGGTCGCGCTGACGAACATCGCCTCCAGGCAGCCTCCGAGGGGCCCCAGCAAGTTCTCCTTCGGAACCCGGAAGGCCGTGAACGTGACGGATCCGGTCGCTGAGCCGTGCCAGCCGAGCTTGTGCTCGGGTGAGCCGACGGCGACGCCTGAGGTCCCGGCGGGGACGAGGAACGTGCTGATCCCGGCCTTCGTGACCGGCTCGATGTGGTCCGCGGTGACGGCCACGACCACGTAGACGTCCGCGACGCCGATGTTGGAGATGAGGACCTTGCAGCCGTCCAGCACCCACTCGTCACCGTCGAGGACGGCACGGGTGCTGAACTCGGCCTGGTTGTCGCCCCCGACGGCCTCGGTCGACGCGCAGGCGAGCACGGTCTCGCCGGTCGCCGCCGGGACGAGGTACTGCTTCTTCTGATCCGCCGTGCCGAGCATCTCGATTAGCCCGCCGGCCAGCAGGCTGTGCGCGCCCATCGCCACCGTGAGCACGGGCAGCGTCTTGGCGATCTCCTCGAGCGCCAGGGCGTTCGTCGTCTGGTCCGCGCCGATGCCGCCGAACTCTGCGGGAACCGTCAGTCCGAGCAGGCCGAGCTCGCCGGCCCGTTTGAAGAGGCCGAGCGGAAACTTGTCCGTCCGGTCGACCTGGAGGGCGAGCGGCGCGACCTCGTTCCTGACGAACTCCCGGACGCTGGTGAGGATCGCTTCCCTGTCCTCGGTGAGATACCACATCGTCGTGCTCCTTCGCGTGATGGCCTGGCCCCCGGAGGTGCCGGACGGACACGTCAAGGCTCGCGTTGTGCAGGTACGCCGCAGGGGTGTTTCGTGGTGAGAACGCGACCGATCGTGGTCCGTTCCGGACATCGATCGACGGCGCAGGGTGCGACGGTCAGGTGCGCAGCGAGGCGCGGAAGATGCCCGGCGAGATCTCGGTCGCGCGGGTGAAGAACTTGCAGAAGTTGGCCGGGTCGACGAACCCGAGCCGTCGACCGACGGCGGCCACGGAGAGGTTGGTGTAGGCGAGCAGCCGGCGTGCCTCGAGGACGAGGCGCGCGTCGATGATCTGCTTCGGGTTCAGCCCGGTCGCCTCGATGCTCGCACGTTCGAGGGTCTTCGAGGAGTACCCGAGGACGGCGGCGTAGGCCCCGACGGTGTGGATCGACGCGAAGGACCGTTCGACCATGGCGAGGAATGCCTGCGCCACCGAGTGCGGCTCGGTGGGTCGCCCCGAGCTCAGGGCCGGTGCCTGGCCGATGCGGATCAGCAACGCCCGGAGCAGGAGTCGGAGTATCGCGTCGCCCTGGGCGAGGTGGGGGCCGGTGGGACCGAACACGTAGCGCTGGTACTCGCCGTCGAGCACCGCGAGGTGTGCACGGATGTCGCCGACGTCGTCCGAACCGAGGAGCCACGACGACGGACCGGTCCGCAGGGCCGGCTCGTCCCCGACGAACGCGTCGGTGAAGCAGACGACCGTTCCCTCGACGGCGGGCGGCTTCTCGTGGACCTGGCCGGGGCGAATCCACAGCAGGGATCCGGGTTCGTGACGATGGATCGTGAGGTCGACCTGCTGATGCGCCGATCCGCCCGCGCACAGGATGACCACGTGGAAGTCCGCCCGCAGCAACTCCCCGGAGCGGGCCCGGTCCATGCATCCGCCGGTCGGCCTCAGCGGCGCGATGCACACACCGAGGTCGGCGCGAGTCGGATGGACAGCGTCGAGCCTGCCAATGGTCTGCTGCGGTGCAGCCATGACCCGAAACTAGACGACCGGCGACCGGGAAGAGCGGGACCATCGGCCCTCGCAGCGGGGCCCGACGGCGCCGCGCACACGGGGCGTCTTGTGTTCCGACGTCGTGCGCTACCAGCAAGCGGGGACGGGCCCGCATTCGAGGATGCAGACGATTTGTCAGGGTCGACCGGTTGGTTGCGAGGTAACGGTGACCCTGACCGGGCGGCCGAACACGGGCACAAGCGCCGCAAGCCACGAACTCGCCGACCAGCAGCGGGCGCCCCGCCCACCCGGCCAGAGCACCAGGTCGTCGCGCAAGTACAACAAGCCGACACCGAGTGCAAGGACGCTGGCGACAGCGAAGTCTGAGCCTGCCCCCAATTCCCTCCGCACCCGGCTCCGTGCCGGGGTCGTCTCCATCGCGGCGACCCGCCGTTGCCAGCGACGCACGTCAGAGCGGAGACGAGCCTTGAACACTGGCTCGGGGCTACGTCATCGTCACCGACCTCCAAATCGATGAGCCCACTCGACACAAGCGACATCGTGTCGCACCACTTGGAAGTGCTCCTCGAACTGGAGCCAATTGGTCCTCAATAAACCATATTGTCCCAGGTAAGGAGCGCCACGATATAATTCGAGGCACACACTGGCCCAAAACCTCGCTGACTGCGTGTTCGATTCCGTCGACTACAAAGGCGAACGGGATGGCGGCCGCGAGTGCCGCGCGCATCGGTGCGTCGTTCTGCCGGGTCGTGGCGAGGGCGGGCTCTTCGAGGTCGGTGTCGATCAGCTCGGCGATCCTGCGCAGGATGGCGGCCCGCTCTCGGGAGTCGTCTCTCGCCAGGCGGACAAAGCCTCGCGCACGGCGTCGAGCGATCCCCCGACGCGCTCCGAGTCGGGGCGGGCGACCTCGCAGAACGCCTCCATGATCGCGAGGGCGACATCGTCGGCGCCCCCCGCGGGGCTAGCCTCGCGGGGGTGGCGAAATTCTCGTCGCCACGGCGCAGGTCGACGACGCTGCCTGCGGTTCCGGGGATTGCGTGCACGGTCATGGGAGCCTCCGGCTGAGTGGTGCGCAGGCCGCTCAGCGAGTTGACCGGCCCACGTTGCGGACGTTGCTGGCGCCCTTCTCAGTTCGACGCTATTCCGGTCCGATCCGCCGTTGAGGGTCCAAGATCCCCTTCTCTCGACGCGGGTGAACGGGGTCGGGTCAGCCTTTGGCTCGGTTGGTGGGCGCCAGTTGGCCGCGGATGTCGTGGATGATCGCGCTGACCTGTGCCAACGCGACGGCCTTCTCCCGGAAATGGTGCGCGCAGAAGGCGAGCGGGCCGTCGACGGTCATCACCATCACGTAGGCGCCCTGTCCGCAGACGTCGCACCGTTCGTGCGCCATGTCCAGCGGCACGGGCACGATCGGTGCCGGTGCGCCGGGCGCCGCGGCGCGCATCCTGGTCATGGCGACACCTCGATCGGGGCGATCAGGCGGGGAACCAGATCTGAAGGGGCTGGCCCGTCCGTGACGACCCGGGCCCTGCGGTGCAGGTCGCCCGGTCTCGGGTGGATCCGTCTGCGCCGATCAACGCGGGGCGGGTATGTGCGCATGAGTCCGTTCCTCCAGCCCGTGTCATCGACTCCAACGTCATCGACTTCAACCCTATTCCGACGTTATGCCGGCCTGATCTGCCCGCGAGGGACCAAGATCCCTTCCCGCCGACCGGCGCCAGTGCGAGCGATAGGCGTGACATGCCCGGTGAGCCCGCCCGACCACACAGCCGGCTGCGCAGGAGCGAACCTACGGCAGTTTCGTGCATGCGGTCAGCAGTTCGCCGTCCTCGAGGTCGATCGCGTCGGGGTCGCATTCCCCGTAGATGTCGATGAGGGTGCCGTCGGGGGCTTGGGCGTACGCGTGGCGCAACTCATGGGTCACCGGCTCGTCGTGGTCGTCCCAGCTGGACGCCATGGTGTGGGCCACCACCGGCCAGCCCTGCCGGGTCGCGATCGCCACGGCCAGCGCCAGGCACTGCCCGTTGCGGTAGACCCACCGGGCGTTCTCGTCGAGCCGCCTCGGCGTGAGTTCGACCGCGCGGCCCCAGGCATCCTCGACGTCCCGCGTCCCGCGGTCAACGCTCGGGTCGAGCC
>NZ_DATCNW010000026.1:0-20919 GCF_036565025.1 Pengzhenrongella sp. | reverse complement strand
CAGGTCCATCCCGGCGTGCAGGCACCCGGGCTGCTCGAGCTCCACCTGCGTCGCGCGGGTGGGCTGCACGGCGTTGAGCGGCACGGCGTCGCGCGTGAAGAAGCGGAAGGCGTCGAAGTGGCTGCAGCGGATCGGGTGGGCCTCCACGACGGCGTCGGTCCCCGCGCGCCCGAGGCGCAGCGGCAGGCTGTGCCGGCGTCGTGCGTCGTCCTCGCGGTAGACCATCGCCCACTCGTGCAGCCCGAAGCACCCCAGGTGCGGGCGCCGCGAGGCGGTGGCCACGAGCAGGCCCCGGACGTACCGGACCGTCTCGCCGCGGTCGGCGAGGAACGCGTCGACGTCCAGGCGCACCGCCCCGTCGTCGTCCACGACGTACCAGTGAAACCCGGCGTGCCCGGCCGGCTCACCGCCGGACGTCGGGGCCAGCGCGATCGCTGCGCCGGGGTGCCACCGGCGCAGCTGGCCAGGCCGGGTGCCGTAGTAGTCGTACAGGAAGTCGTCGATCGGGTGCCGCTCGCGGGCCACCTTCCGCGCGCGGTGCGCGGCGGTCAGGGAATCGGCGCGCTCGGCGTGGGCGGCGGCGGCCGGGAGCCACTCCTCGGGCGCGAGCCGCGCGCCCAGCCGCGCCGAATTGGTCATGGGACCAGGGTAGGCGGGGCCGTAGGGTCGAGGTGGCACGGGTGTCGAGGTGGCACGGGTGTCGAGGCGAGCGGGGAGGCGGCCGATGAGCGTTCGCGATGGATTGGTGCAGGTCGGGGGCCCGGCGGCGACCGGCGGCACGATCCTGCGCGACCGCCTCCGGCGAATCCCGGTCTTCGCCGGCGACCTGCCGCGGTTCGACCCCGAGACCGCACCCGACGACCCCGTCCGCCTGTTCGCGGACTGGCTGACCCACGCGATCAAGGCCGGCGTCGCCGAGCCGCACGCCATGACCCTCGCCACGGCGGGTGCCGACGGCACGCCGTCGGCCCGGGTCGTGATCCTCAAGGACTGCCGCGACGGCGGCTGGGAGTTCGCCACCGATGCGCGCAGCCGCAAGGCGCGTGATCTCGCGGAGAACCCGAACGCCGCGGCCACGTTCTACTGGCAGCCCCAGGCGCGCCAGGTGCGGGTGTCTGGCCCGGTCCTGGCACGGGGCCTGCGCGCGGACGCGGACGACTTCCTCGCGCGGTCCCCGGCGTCTCGCGCCGCGGCGCTCGCGGTGCGACCGGGGGAGCCCCTCGCCTCGCCCGCCGAGCTCGAGGCGGCCATCGCGGCCGCCCAGGGGCGGGTCGAACGTGAACCCGCAACGGTGCTCGCCGACTGGAGGCTGTTCGCGCTGGTCCCGCTCGAGGTCGAGTTCTTCCAGGGTGACCCCCGCCGCGCGCACATCCGCGTCGCGTACCGCCGCGACGACGTCGGCGCCCCGTGGCGGCACGAACTGGTCTGGCCATGACCGCCACGCCCGCCCTCACCCCTGGCTTCCTGGTCACCGCGATCCTGCGGGCCCACTCCCGGCTCGGCGGGGCGATCGAGCCGCTCACCGACGCCCACGTCCGGGCCCCGTCCCTGCTGCCCGACTGGAGCCGCGGCCACGTGCTCGCGCACATCTCCGGGATCGGCGCGGCCGCCGCCCGCCAGCTCGAGTACGCGCGCCGCGGCGAGCAGGTGGACGTGTACGACGGCGGTCGCCCGGCGCGCGACGCCGCGATCGAGGCCGCGGCGCCCGCGCCCGCGGCCGATCACGTGCACGCGGTGCACCGAGCGACCGAGCGGGTCGAGCAGGCGCTGACGGCCCTGGCGCCGGCGGACTGGAACCGGCCCGTGCGGTACCGCGACGGGGTGGTCCGGGACATGGCGCTGGCCTGGTGGCGCGAGATCGAGATCCACACCACCGACCTGGACCTCGGGCTGGACGCCGCGGGCTGGAGCGGCGTCCTGTGCGAGCACCTCACCGACTTCCTCGCCGAGCGCGTTCCCGCCGGAACGCGCCTGGTCCTGGCATCGCCGGACGGGTGGGAACGCGTGCTGGGCGCGGGAGCGACGCCGGTGGTCGTGCGCGGCTCGCGCACCGACCTGGTGGCCTGGCTGGCCGGTCGCAAGAGTCCGCAACCCGTCCGGGCCGACGACGGCGCGCAGCTGCCGATCCTCGATCCCTGGCCGTCACCGGGTCCCATCTCGCCAGTCAAGACGCGGCGTCCCATAAGTTGAACTCTCGGCGGGAGGTCGTCCTACTGTGAGGGATGACCTCCCCCGACCAGTACACGCTCGGCCACCAGGAGAGCGTCCTGCGCTCGCACCGTTGGCGGACCGCGGAGAACTCGGCCGGGTACCTCCTGCCAGCCCTGTACCCGACCCAGCGCCTGCTCGACGTCGGCTGCGGGCCGGGCACGATCACCGTCGATCTGGCGGCCCGGGTCGCCCCCGGCGAGGTCGTCGGGCTGGACAAGTCCGAGCGCGTCGTCGCGCTGGCCCGCGAGACCGCACGCGCCGCCGGCGTCACCAACGTGACCTTCCGGGCCGGCGACATCTACGCGCTCCCGTACGGTGACGCCTCGTTCGACGTCGTGCACGCCCACCAGGTGCTCCAGCACCTCACCGACCCCGTCGCGGCGCTCCGCGAGCTGCGCCGCGTGACGCGACCGGGCGGTCTCGTCGCCGTGCGCGACGCCGACTACTCGGCGATGACCTGGTACCCGCCGTCGGAGGGGCTCGACGAGTGGCGCGCGCTCTATCAGGAGGTCACGGCGGCGAACCACGCCCAGGCCGACGCCGGCCGGCGCCTGCTCTCCTGGGTGCGCGACGCCGGCTTCGACCCCGAGGGCATCGTGCCGAGCGCCGGGACCTGGTGCTACGCCATGCCCGACGACCGCGCGTGGTGGGCCGACCTGTGGGCCGAGCGGTCGACGTCGTCGGACTTTGCGACCCAGGCGAAGGCGCACGGCCTGGCCGACGACGTCGCCCTGGAACACCTCGCGGACGCGTGGCGCACCTGGGGCACCGAGCAGGACGGCTGGTTCGCCGTGCTGCACGGCGAGGTGCTCGCCCGGGTCTGACCCATGCTTAGGGTTAGGCCCATGCGCATCGCCAGGTTCACCACCGGGGACGACCCCCGCTACGCCCTCGTCGACGGAGAGGGTGCCGACCAGCAGCTCGTCGTGCTGACCGGCGACCCCATCTACATGCCGGTGCAGCCCACCGGCGAGCGGATCCCGCTCGACGACGACGGGGTGCGGCTGCTCGCGCCCGTGATCCCGCGGTCGAAGGTGATCGGCGTCGGGCGCAACTACGCCGCGCACGCGGCCGAGCTCGGGAACACGGTCCCCACCACCCCGCTGATCTTCTTCAAGCCGAACACCTCGGTGATCGGCCCGGACGACCCGATCGTGCTGCCCTCGTACTCCGAGGAGATCCACCACGAGGCCGAGCTCGCCGTCGTGATCGGCAAGATCACCAAGAACGTGCCGCCCGAGCGGGCCCTCGCGCAGGTCTTCGGCTACACCGTCGCCAACGACGTGACCGCGCGCGACGTGCAGCGCACCGACGGGCAGTGGACCCGCGCCAAGGGCTTCGACTCCTCGTGCCCGCTCGGCCCCTGGATCGTGACCGAGCTCGACACCGACGACCTCGCGGTCAGCGCGCGGGTCAACGGTAAGACCCGCCAGGACGGGCGCACGTCGGAATTCGTGTTCGACGTCGCCGGCCTGATCTCGTTCATCTCCGAGGTGTGCACGCTGCTGCCCGGCGACGTGATCCTGACCGGCACCCCCGCCGGCGTCGGGCCCATCGTGCACGGCGACATCGTCGAGGTCGAGGTCCAGGACATCGGGGTGCTGCGCAACCCCGTGATCCGGCGCTGACCGCGCGAGAACTAGTCTGTGTCGGTGAGTGACACTGCTACCACCGCCCCCGCCGGCGTCCCGACCGGCTCCGCAATCCGGGTCCGTTTCTGCCCCTCGCCGACGGGCACCCCGCACGTCGGGCTGATCCGCACGGCCCTGTTCAACTGGGCCTACGCGCGCCATGTGGGCGGGAAGTTCGTGTTCCGCATCGAGGACACCGACACCGAGCGCGACAGCCAGGAGAGCTACCTCCAGCTGCTCGACGCGATGCGCTGGCTCGGCCTGGACTGGGACGAGGGCGTCGAGGTCGGCGGCCCGCACGAGCCCTACCGGCAGTCCCAGCGGATGGACCTGTACGCCGACGTCGTCGCGCGCCTGGTCGCCGGCGGCTTCGCGTACGAGTCGTTCTCGACGCCCGAGGAGATCGAGGCCCGGCACCGCGCCGCCGGGCGCGACCCCAAGCGCGGCTACGACGGCTTCGACCGCGCGCTGTCCGAGGAGCAGAAGGCCGCGTACCGGGCCGACGGCCGGGCCCCGGTACTGCGCCTGCGCATGCCCGACGACGACGTCACGTTCACGGACCTGGTGCGCGGCGACGTCACGTTCAAGGCCGGCGCGGTGCCCGACTTCGTCATCGTGCGCGGCAACGGCCAGCCGCTGTACACGCTGGTCAACCCCGTCGACGACGCGCTGATGGGCATCACGCACGTGCTGCGTGGGGAGGACCTGCTGTCCTCCACCCCGCGCCAGGTCGCGCTGTACCGGGCGCTGGTCGCCATCGGCGTCGCCACGGTGATCCCGCAGTTCGCGCACCTGCCGTACGTGATGGGGGAGGGCAACAAGAAGCTCTCCAAGCGCGACCCCGAGGCGAACCTGTTCCTGCACCGCGAGCGCGGGTTCACCCCCGAGGGGCTGCTGAACTACCTCGCGCTGCTCGGCTGGGGGATCGGCCCGGACCGCGACATCTTCTCGGTCGACGAGCTCATCGCGGCGTTCGACGTCGCCGACGTCAACCCGAACCCGGCCCGCTTCGACCTCAAGAAGGCCGAGGCCATCAATGCCGCGCACCTGCGGCTCCTCGCGCCGGACGACTTCCGCGACCGTCTGGTGCCGTACCTGCACCGCGCGGGCCTCGTCCCCGCGGACTCCTACGCCGACCTGTCGGCAGCCCACCAGGGGCTGCTCGACGCCGGTGCGCCGCTGGTCCAGGAGCGCATGACGCTGCTCGGCGAAGCGCCCGGCATGCTCGGCTTCCTGTTCGCGGCCGACGACGCCGTCGTGCTCGAGCCCGAGGCCGTCGCCGCCCTGCGCGACGACGCGCCGGCCGTGCTCGACGCGGCGCTCGCGGCCCTGGCGCCGATCGCCGCGAACGACTTCACCGCCGAGCCCGTCCAGGGCGCGCTGAAGGCCGCGATCGTGGAGGGCCTCGGGATCAAGCCGCGGTTCGCGTTCGCGCCGCTGCGCACCGCGGTCAGCGGCCGGCGCGTCTCGCCGCCGCTGTTCGAGTCGATGGAGATCCTCGGCAAGGACGGCTCGCTCGCCCGGCTCCGGGCCCTGCGGGCCACGTTGGCGTGAGCGCCGACGTGGGCACTCGCCGCGGCAACGGGATCGTCGACGGGGTTCTGTTCGACATCGACGACACGCTCGTCGACACTCGCGCGGCGTTCCGCAGCGCGCTCGCGCTCACGAGCGCGGTGCACCTGCCCGAGCTGCCGCTCGAACGATACGGCGAGGTGCTCGCGCTGTGGCGGACGGACCCGAGCGGCTTCTACCGGCGGTTCTCCAGCGGCACGCTCGGGTTCCGCGACCAGCGGATGGCCCGCGCGAACCAGATGCAGGAGACCTTCGGCGGGGCCGCCCTGGACGACGCAGGCTTCGACGCCTGGGACGCAGCCTTCGAGTCCGGCTTCCGCGGTGCGTGGACGGCGCACGACGACGCGGCGCCGGTCGTCGCGGAGCTGATCGCCGACGGGATCGCGGTCGGCGCGCTGTCCAACGCACCGGTGGACCTGCAGAACCTCAAGCTCGAGCGGGTGGGGCTCGCCGGTTCGGTGCCGCTGCTGGTGGGCCTCGACACGTTGGGATTCGGAAAGCCGGACCCGCGGGTGTTCGCCGAGGCCTGCCGCCTGCTCGGCACGGAGCCGTCCCGGACCGCCTACATCGGCGACGAGCTCGACATCGATGCGTGCGCGGCGCGGGACGCCGGCCTGGTCGGGGTCTGGCTGGACCGGCCCGGATCGCGTCGCACGCCGATGACCGCCGCCGACGACGCCGCGGCGGCTGGGGTCGTCGTCGTGCACGCCCTGACCGACCTCCGCACCGCCCTACGCCTGTAACCCCTCCGACGTGTCAGCCCCAGCGCGCCCCAGGGCCTGCGCTGCGTCTGACAGACATACCTCGGCCGCGGCGGCCACAGCGATGTGCGGTGCTCTGGAGCTCGCGCATCGATCGCAGGTCGGAACGGTCGGACAGCGTCGCGGTCGAACTCAGTAGGGTTGCGCCGCATGACCGAGATCGAGATCACCGCGGGTCTCATTCGCGACCTGCTGCGGGACCAGCATCCGGACCTGGCCGAGCTGCCCCTCCACGAGGTGGAGGGCGGCTGGGGCAACCAGATGTGGCGCCTCGGGGACGAGCTGGCCGTGCGGATTCAGCGCATGGCGACCGACCCCGATCACCAGCTCAAGGAGCGCCGGTGGCTGCCGCTGCTCGCCCCACGCCTGCCGCTGCCAATCCCCGTCCCGGTGCGCAGCGGTGCGCCCTCCGAGCGTTTCCCCAAGCTGTGGACGGTCATGACGTGGGTGCCGGGCCTGCCGCTGGATCACGGGTCGATCACCCGCGGCGAGCACGCGGCCGACACCCTGGCGGCATTCCTCCGGGCGCTGCATGTGGCAGCGCCCGCCGACGCATCGGTCGATACGGGCCGCGGCGCGCACCCCAAGGACTGCACGGACGGCTTCGACCAGTTCTTCGACTCCGTCGACGCTGACGCGATCGGCTCCGATGCCGCCGACGTCCGGGCCGTCTGGGACGACGCCGTTGCGGCCCCCGCATGGGAGGGGCCGCCGGTGTGGGTGCACGGCGACCTGCATCCGGCGAACGTCGTCGTCGCGGACGGGACGCTGGCGGGCGTTCTCGACTTCGACGAACTGTGCGTCGGCGACCCCGCGTCGGACTTGGCGGCCGCCTGGGTGCTGCTGCCGGCGGGCGAGGCCGCACGCTTCTTCGCCACGTACGCGAAGGCTGACGAGGCGACGGTCCGGCGTGCCCGCGGGCTGGCCGCGCTGAAGAGCCTCTTCCTGATGCTGATGGGCCAGAACGGGGACCGCGCCCTGCCCGGCGGCAAGCCGGCGTGGGGTCCGGCGGGACGCGCGGCGCTCGACCGGGTCCTGAGCGAACGTCTGACCCGATTCCACGAGTAGATCGGCGGCTGTTTCACCTGGTGTCGCGAGTCGTCGACGACTTTCAGGTGGATGTGTGAAACAAGTCGTGGGGGTTACCGCAGGTTCGCGCGCCAGCATTCGGTGCGGTACGGAAGGTCCAGCTCGCGGCGGCCGGCCAGGTCGGGGTGGGTGCGCGCGAGGGTGTCCACGTCGTCGAGCAGGCGCTCGCGGTCGGCCGGCGGCAGCGTGAGGGTGTTGCTGCGCGAGGCGGCCAGGGTGCGCAGCTCGGTCGCGAGGATGCGGTGCGTCCACGCGAACGTCGCGCGCTCGACCGGACCGAACGCGGTGTGTCCCAGCGCCGAACCGAGGTCGGGCTCACCGTGCAGCGGGTCGAGGGAGTCCCCGCGATGAATGATCCGGGTGAACTCCTCGACCCACGGAACCGTGTGGTCGCGCACGTTCCACGCGACCCCGAGTCGGCCTCCCGGCCGCAGCACGCGGGCGATCTCGGGCACGGCGCGCTCGGCATGGAACCAGTGCCACGCCTGCGCGACGACGACGGCGTCCAGCGCGCCGTCGGCCAGCGGGATCGCCTCGGCGGTGCCCGCCAGCAGCCGCGCCCCCGGCGCGACGGCGAGCAGCTCGGCCCGCATCTTCTCGCTGGGCTCGACGGCGATGACGTCGAACCCGAGCTCGACCAGCCGCTCGGTCATCTTCCCCGTGCCTGCCGCGAGGTCCAGGACGCGCCGGGCGTCGGCGGGCACGAGCCAGCGGACGGCGTCGGCCGGGTACGGGGGGCGGGCCCGCCGGTAGGCAGCGGCGCCCTGCCCGAACGAACGGGCGCGATCCTCGCTCGGTCGGGGAGTGGCCATGATCCCGACCGTGCCACTACCCGGGGGTCCGCGTCGAGCGATCGGCGGGCCGACGTGTCAGACGCAGCGCGGGCTCTGGGGCGCGCAGCGTCTGACAACTCGGATGCGCAGTCGCCGGAGGACGAGTGCGCGGCGGCGAGCTGGTGGTGCACCGGCTCGTCCCCGGCGTGGCGTACGTCACGCCGGGTGCCCGAGGGGCTTCTCTGGTTGGACCCACCTGACCTGCTCGGGTAGAGTTCACCGCCGTACAACCCCCACGGAAGTGTGGCTCACGCCGCACGTTGCGCAGGGGCGAGTACCCCATGGGGTATGGTGTAATTGGCAACACATCGGTTTCTGGTACCGACATTCTAGGTTCGAGTCCTGGTACCCCAGCGTGGTTCTCTGTCGGATCTCCGGTAGAGTGCCCATTGCGTAGTCGATCGCGATACGGATCTGATCCGGATCGCGGCAAAGCTGCAAGGCCCCCGTTGTGTAGCGGCCTAGCACGCCGCCCTCTCACGGCGGTAGCGCCGGTTCGAATCCGGTCGGGGGTACAAACAAAAGGCCCGGTCACCGCAAGGTGACCGGGCCTTTTTTTGGCTCCGCGTTTTCGCAAGAATCGGTTGCCTGTCGCGCGAGTGCGGTCGTTCTGTCCCCTGTTCGGCCGATCAGACAGCAGATTGGCCGCACTCGCGTCCGGGCCTGGTCGGATGGGTGGCTGGGGGTCGTAGTCGATGCCCCGCCGGACCTGCCGGGCGCGTTCGACGCCGGCCAGTCGCGCGACCAGGTGCAGTGCCATGTCGATCCCGGCGCTGATGCCGGCGGAGGTGATGAGGTCGCCGTCATCGACCCAGCGGTCGTCCGGACGGACCTGAACGGTCGGTTCGAGCGCGCGCAGCTCGTCCATCGAACGCCAGTGCGTGGTCGCCGGCCGCCCGCGGAGCAGCCCGGCAGCGGCGTACACCAGCGCGCCGTTGCACACGCTGGTCATCAAGGGGACGGTGGCGCGCTGCGCGCGGACCCCGTCGAGGTGTTCCGGGTCGCGAAGCAGCGTCCGGGCGCCCTGGCCGCCGGGGTGGACGAGCACCTCATGCGCCGGCGCGTCCGCGACGGCGTGGTGTGCGCCCAGCACCAGGCCCTGGCTGCGGTCACCGGTCGCCCGTCCTGCGACAGGCAGGACACGGCCCAGCCGTCGTCCGGGTGGTTGCGGGTCCAGAAGGCCTCCCACGGGCCGACGGCGTCCAGTTCCTCGACGCCGTCGAACAGCAGGATGCCGATATGGCGCGGGGTGGTGCTGGGTTCGTTGGTCATGATCCGAGCGTCCCCGAGGGAGAATTTCGTCGCCAGAGGCAGAAATGCCCATATCCATGAGGATGCTGCCGTGCACCGAATCGTGGCGTTGGCGCTGCCTGAGGTCGTGGCGTTCGACCTGTCGATCCCGGCCCAGGTGTTCGGCCATCGCGACGAGCGGGAGCGGTATTCGTTTGCGGTCTGCGCCGCCAGGGCCGCCCGGTGCCCTCCACCACCGGCTTCTCGATTCACGCCCCGCTGGGCCTCGAGGCACTGAACTCCGCCGACACCGTGATCGTCCCGGGCTACGAGCCGGGTGGCGAGCCGGGTGACGAGCCGGGTGACGAACCTCCTCCGGCGGTGCTGCACGCTCTGCAGGCGGCGGCGAGCAGGGGTGCGCGCGTGGTGTCGGTCTGCACGGGAGCGTTCGCGCTCGCCGCGGCCGGTCTCCTCGACGGCCGGCGGGCCACCACGCACTGGCGCGCAGCCACCGAGCTAGCCGCCCGGTATCCCCAGGTGGAGGTCGATCCCGTCGTCCTGTACGTCGACGACGGACGGGTGGCGACCAGCGCCGGAGTCGCGGCCGGCATCGACCTGTGCCTGCACCTGGTGCGCACGGATCACGGTGCCGATGCTGCCGACCGGGTCGCCCGCCGGATGGTCGTGGCACCGCACCGCGACGGTGGCCAGGCCCAGTACCTGCAGCGCATCGCACCTCCCAGCGGCACCGGGCTGGCCGGGACCTGCGCCTGGGCGCTGGAGCGACTCGCCGAGCCCTCGACGGTCAGGGACCTGGCGCGGCACGCAGGCTGGGCGCCGCGCACCTTCGCGCGGTACTTCCTGGCCGAGACCGGCACCACCCCGTTGCGCTGGCTCACGGCCCAGGGCTGACCCCGCCCGCGTTTTCGGAAGAATGTGTGCGAATGGCGCTCACATTCTTCCGAAAACTGGGCTATTCACCCGAACGGCGCAGGACCTCCGTGAGGCGGTTCGCGGCGGAGACGACGGCGGCGGCGTGCAGGCGGCCGGGCTGGCGGCTCAGGCGCTCCACCGGGCCGCTCACGGACACCGCGGCGACGATCCGGCCGGAGGGGCCGCGGACGGGCGCCGAGACCGATGCGACGCCGGGCTCGCGCTCGGAGACCGACTGGGCCCAGCCGCGCCGTCGGACGCCCGACAGGATCGTCGCGGTGAACTTCGCGCCCTGGAGCCCGCGGTGCAGGCGATCCGGCTCCTCCCACGCGAGCAAGATCTGCGCGGCCGAGCCGGCCTGCATCGACAGGGTCGCGCCGACCGGGATCGAGTCGCGCAGGCCGATGGGCCGCTCGGCCGCTGCGACGCAGATGCGCTGGTCACCCTGGCGCCGGTAGAGCTGGGCGCTCTCCCCGGTGTGGTCGCGCAGCGCGGCGAGCACGGGGCCGGCCGCGGCGAGCAGGCGGTCCTCGCCGGCCGCCGTCGCCAGCTCCGAGAGGCGCGGGCCGAGCACGAACCGGCCCTGCATGTCGCGTGCGACCAGACGGTGATGTTCGAGCGCGACGGCGAGCCGATGCGCCGTCGGGCGGGCAAGATGGGTGGCAGCGACGAGCTGTGCCAAGGTGGCCGGGCCTGCCTCGAGGGCACTGAGAACCGACGCGGCCTTGTCCAGCACGCCGACTCCGCTAGAGTTGTCCATAGGTCGATACTGCCGTCTCGCGGACTGAGACGCAAGTAGGAGACCGGGAGGCGCCCCGGGACACCCCGGTGCGCGAGGACGCGAAGGGACACGACACATGGCCAGCACACTGGCGGAGAAGGTCTGGGACGCACACCTCGTGCGCCGCGGCAGCGATGGCGCGCCGGACCTGCTCTACATCGACCTGCACCTGGTCCACGAAGTGACGAGCCCACAGGCCTTCGAGGGCCTGCGGCTGGCGGGCCGCACGGTTCGCCGCCCGGACCTCACGATCGCGACCGAGGACCACAACACCCCCACGCTCGACATCGACCGGCCCATCGCCGATCTGACGAGCCGCACGCAGATCCAGACGCTGCGCAACAACGCCGTCGAGTTCGGGGTGCGCCTGCACTCCCTCGGCGACGCCGACCAGGGCATCGTGCACGTCGTCGGCCCACAGCTCGGGCTGACCATGCCGGGCCTGACGGTCGTCTGCGGCGACTCGCACACCTCGACCCACGGCGCGTTCGGTGCGCTCGCGTTCGGGATCGGCACGAGCGAGGTCGAGCACGTGCTCGCGACCCAGACGCTGCCGCTCAACCCGTTCAAGACGATGGCCATCAACGTGGACGGCGCGCTGCGCCCCGGCACGACGGCCAAGGACATCATCCTCGCGGTGATTGCCAAGATCGGGACTGGCGGCGGCCAGGGCTTCGTGCTCGAGTACCGCGGCGAGGCCATCCGCGCGCTGTCCATGGAAGCGCGCATGACCGTGTGCAACATGTCGATCGAGGCCGGCGCGCGCGCGGGCATGATCGCCCCGGACGCCACCACGTTCGAGTACCTCAAGGGCCGCCCGCACGCGCCCGAGGGCGCCGACTGGGACGCCGCGGTGGCGTACTGGAACACGCTCAAGAGCGACGACGACGCGGTCTTCGACGAAGAGGTCACCCTCGACGCCGCCGACCTCGAGCCGTTCGTCACGTGGGGCACCAACCCCGGCCAGGGCCTGCCGCTCTCGGCGAACGTGCCGATCCCCGAGCAGATCGCGGACGCGGGCGACCGGGCCACGGCCGAGCGCGCCATCGAGTACATGGCACTCAAGCCGGGCACCCCGCTGCGGGACATCGCCGTCGACACGGTCTTCATCGGCTCGTGCACGAACGGGCGCATCGAGGACCTCCGGGCGGTCGCCCAGGTCGTCGAAGGACGCCACAAGGCCGACACGCTGCGCGTGTTGGTCGTGCCCGGCTCGGCCCGGGTGCGGCTCCAGGCGGAGGCCGAGGGGCTCGACAAGATCTTCCTCGACTTCGGCGCCGAGTGGCGCAACGCCGGCTGCTCGATGTGTCTGGGCATGAACCCGGACCAGCTCGCACCGGGGGAGCGCAGCGCGTCGACGTCGAACCGCAACTTCGAGGGCCGCCAGGGCAAGGGTGGGCGCACGCACCTCGTCTCCCCGCTCGTCGCGGCGGCGACCGCGATCCGCGGCACGCTCTCCTCGCTCTCGGACCTGACCGACGACGACGGCGCCCCCGCCCGCCCGGTCACGGACCTGCAGCACGCCTGAACACGCACCGTGTCATCACGCAGCGCGCGGCATAGCCCGCGCAGCGTCTGACACCTGCCTCACCACCTGGTCAGTCGGACTCGGCGCGTGGTACTCCCCGCGCCGGGTCTGACCCGAGAAGGAAGCTCGAGCAAAGCCTCATGGAGAAGTTCACTCAGCACACCGGAGTCGGCGTCCCGCTGCGTCGCAGCGACGTCGACACCGACCAGATCATCCCCGCGGTCTACCTCAAGCGGGTCACCAGGACCGGCTTCGAGGACGCCCTGTTCGCCGCCTGGCGCGGCGACCCGGCCTTCGTCCTCAACCAGGACGTCTACGCCAGCGGCTCCGTGCTCGTCGCGGGACCCGACTTCGGCACCGGCTCCTCGCGCGAGCACGCCGTCTGGGCGCTCAAGGACTACGGCTTCAAGGTCGTCATCTCGGCGCGCTTCGCGGACATCTTCCGCGGCAACTCGGGCAAGCAGGGCCTGCTCGCGGCGACCTGCGCGCCGGAGGACATCGAGCTCATCTGGAAGGTCCTCGAGACCCGGCCGGGCACCGAGGTGACCGTTGACCTGGTGTCCCGCACCGTCACGTGCGACGACATCGTGGCGCCGTTCCAGATCGACGACTACACGCGCTGGCGCCTGATGGAGGGCCTGGACGACATCGGCCTGACCCTCAACCACGAGGCCGAGATCACCGCCTTCGAGGCGAAGCGCGAGAGCTGGCGCCCGCGCACGCTGCCCGCCAAGCACCTGCCCGCCGTCGACATCGAGGCCGCCCGACCGGTCCGCTGAAGGAGTGCCCCGCGCGCGGTCCGTGCGAGGGTTACCGTTCGACACGCGGCGCCGCGCCGTGTGCGGTAGTAGGTGGGAGCCTGACCAGTGAGCAACCATGGGGGCATGACAGACCTGCTCTACGTCAACGGCGGCACCCCGCTAACCGGTGAGATCACGGTTCGCGGTGCCAAGAACTTCGTGTCCAAGGCCATGGTCGCCTCGCTGCTCGGCGACGGCCCCAGCGTGCTGCGCAACGTCCCGCAGATCCGGGACGTCGGCGTGGTCAAGGGCCTGCTCGAGCTGCACGGGGTGACCGTCCTGGCCGACGACGCCGCGGGCACCCTGCACCTCGACCCGAGCAACGTCGAGTCCGCGCACGTCGCGGACATCGACGCGCACGCCGGGTCGAGCCGCATCCCGATCCTGTTCTGCGGGCCGCTGCTGCACCGGCTCGGCGAGGCGTTCATCCCCGATCTGGGTGGCTGCCGCATCGGGGACCGCCCGATCAACTACCACCTCGACATCCTGCGCCAGTTCGGTGCGGTGGTGGAGAAGCGCGAGCAGGGCATCCACATCACCGCCCCGCACGGGCTGCAGGGCACCAAGATCGCCCTGCCGTACCCGAGCGTCGGCGCGACCGAGCAGCTCCTGCTGACCGCGGTCCGGGCCGAGGGCATCACCGAGCTCGCGAACGCCGCGATCGAGCCCGAGATCATGGATCTCATCAACGTCCTGCAGAAGATGGGCGCGATCATCTCGGTCGACACCGACCGCGTGATCAAGATCGAGGGCGTCGACCGGCTCAGCGGGTTCAAGCACACGTCCCTCGCGGATCGCATCGAGGCCGCGTCCTGGGCGTCGGCCGCGCTCGCGACGCAGGGCGACATCTACGTGCGCGGGGCGACCCAGCCGGAGATGACCGCCTTCCTGAACACGTTCCGCAAGGTCGGCGGCGAGTTCGACGTCGACGACAACGGGATCCGGTTCTGGCACCCGGGCGGCGACCTCAACCCGATCGTGCTCGAGACGAACGTGCACCCGGGGTTCATGACGGACTGGCAGCAGCCGCTCGTCGTCGCGCTGACCCAGGCCAAGGGCCTGTCGATCGTGCACGAGACGGTGTACGAGAACCGGTTCGGGTTCACCGACGCGCTCGTCGGGATGGGCGCGACCATCCAGGTCTACAAGGAGTGCCTGGGCGGGCGGCCGTGCCGGTTCGGCCAGCGCAACTTCTTCCACTCCGCGGTGATCTCCGGCCCGACGCCGCTCGCGGCCGCCGAGATCGAGGTCCCCGACCTGCGCGGCGGCTTCAGCCACCTGATCGCCGCCCTGGCGGCCAAGGGCACCTCCACGGTCAAGGGCATCGGCCTGATCGACCGCGGCTACGAACACTTCACCGACAAGCTGACCTCCCTAGGCGCCGAGTTCAGCCGCACCTGACCCGACGCAGCCGGGCGGGTCCGGGCGCCCTCACCCGCCCGGCGGGTAGCATCCCTGACCGTGCCAGCACCGAAGCGGTCGAACCGCGCCTACCGCAACCTTGCTCGCGTGATCCGTCCTTTTCTGTTTTCGGTCACCCGGCGGGACTGGCGCGGGACGGAGAACTTCCCGGCCGACGGCGGCTTCATCGCTGCCGCGAACCACATGACCAACATCGACCCGCTGACGTTCGCGCACTTCCTGTACGACAGCGGGTTCGCGCCGAAGATCCTGGCGAAGTCGTCCTTGTTCACCGTTCCCGTGCTCGGGCCGGTGCTGCGCGCGACGGGGCAGATCCCGGTCTTCCGGAACTCCGCGGACGCCCGCAAGTCGCTCCAGGCAGCGGTCACGGCCCTCGAGGACGGCGAGTGCGTCGCGGTCTTCCCCGAGGGCACGCTGACCCGCGATCCGGACCTGTGGCCCATGGTCGGCAAGACCGGCGTCGCGCGGCTGGCCCTGACGACGAGGGTGCCGGTGATCCCCGCCGCCCAGTGGGGCGCGCACAACCTGCTCGGTCGCTACGAGAAGCTCCTCAAGCCGTTCCCGCGCAAGCACGTCACGGTCGTCGCCGGGCCGGCGGTCTACCTGGACGACCTGTACGACCGTCCGCTGGACACCGTCACGCTCCGCGAGGCGACCGAGCGCGTGATGGCGGCCATCACGGCGCTGCTCGAGGACATCCGCGGCGAGCAGGCGCCCGCCGTGCGCTTCGACTCGCGCTACCCGAACGGCAAGCCGAACAACCACGCGGCGACGCCCGCCGCCGAGCCCGACGTCGTGCTCGATGGCGTGCCGGACGTCGCGGTTGATTCCGCGTTCGGCGCGGCGCCTGATGCCGAACCCGACGTCGCGCCTGACGTCGCGCCTGACGTCGCGCCTGACGTCGAGCCCGACTTCGAGCCCGACTTCGAGCCCGACGTCGAGCCCGACTTCGAGCCCGACGTCGTGCCCGACGCCGCGGTTGATGCTGCGTTCGGCGCCGCGCCCGAGGTCGCGCCCGAACGGCGAGCGACGCCCGAGGCCTCGGCGTGACCGCTCTGCGGGCGGCCGTCCTCGGCACCGGTGCGTGGGGCACGACCTTCGCCGCGGTGCTGGCCGACGCCGGTTGCGACGTGGCGATCTGGGGTCGCAGCGCCGCCGTGTGCGCCCAGATCACCAACGAGCACCGCAACGAGGCCCGACTGCCGGGGATCGACCTGCCGGCCGGCGTCTGGGCGTCGACCGACGCCGCGCGCGTCCTGGCCGACGTCGACCTGGTCGCGATCGCCATCCCGTCGCAGAGCGCGCGCGCGACCCTGGAGTCGATGCGCGACCTGATCCCCGCCCGTGCCGTGGCGGTCTCGCTGATGAAGGGCGTCGAGCTCAGCACCGACCAGCGCATGAGCCAGGTCGTCGCCGAGGCCCTGGGTCTGCCGGCGGACCGGATCGCGGTCATCTCGGGCCCGAACCTCGCGCGCGAGATCGCCGAGCGCCAGCCCACGGCGACCGTGGTCGCCTCGACGAGCGAGGAGACCGCCCAGCTCGTCGCGAGCGCGTGCTCGTCCGGCACGTTCCGCCCGTACACCAACCACGACGTCGTCGGCGTCGAGCTGTGCGGGGCGGTGAAGAACATCATCGCGGTCGCCGTGGGCATCGCCCAGGGCCGGGGCCTGGGCTACAACACGATGGCGACGATCATCACCCGCGGCCTGGTGGAGATCACCCGGCTCGGGCTCGCGCTCGGCGCCGATGCGGAGACATTCCCCGGCCTGGCCGGCATGGGGGACCTGATGGCGACCTGCGCGTCGCCGCTGTCCCGCAACCACAGCCTGGGCGTGCGGATCGGTCAGGGCATGACCCTGGAGGAGGCGATCGCCGCAACCGGCGGCACCGCCGAGGGCGTCAAGACCTCGCGCTCCGTGCGCGAGCTGGCCGAGTCCGTCGGGGTCGAGATGCCGATCACCGCCGCCGTCGTCCGCGTCCTGCACGAGGGCCTGCCCGTCGACGAGCTGGCCCCCCTCCTCCTGGCCCGCCCCGTCAAGGCCGAAGGCATCTAACCCCAGCCCCCGATCGCGCAGCAGCGGGCAGCAACCGGCCGCCGCGCCGCAAACTGCGCACAAACGTGCGGACTGCGCACATCTGATGTGCGCAGTCAGCGCCGATGTGCGCAGTCTGTCGGCGCGACCCTGCGGCGGTCAGGCCTCGGGGAGGGTCCAGAGGGCTTGGGAGAGGTCGGACCAGAGGTCCTCGACGTCTTCGATGCCGACGGACAGACGGAGCAGGTCGTCGGGCACGGTGAGCGACTCGGTCGCGAACCGGCGGCGCCGTTCGAGGCTGGACTCGACCCCGCCCAGGCTCGTCGCCGGGACCCAGAGCCGCAGCGCGTCCACGACGGCGTCGGCGGCGCCCGCCCCACCGACCGGCCGGACCCCGATGATCGAGCCGAAGCCGTTCATCAGGCGCTTCGCGCGGGAGTGCCCGGGGTCCTGCGGCAGGCTCGGGTGGCGGACCTCGACGACCCGGGGGTGGGTGGCGAGCCGGCGCGCGAGCTCCGCGGCGCTCGCCTGGGAGCGCCCGACGCGCAGGGCGAGCGTCCGCAGGCCGCGCAGCGCGAGCCAGACCTCCCACGGCCCCGCGATCGAGCCGTGCAGCGTCCGGTAGGCCTCGAAGCGAGCGCGCAGGTCGGCGTCGTCCACCACGATGGCGCCGAGCACCACGTCGGAGTGCCCCGCGAGGTACTTCGTCACCGAGTGCACGACGACGTCCGCACCCCAGCCGAGCGGCCGCTGGCCGAGCGGCGTGGCGAAGGTGTTGTCGACCGCCACCGGGCAGCCGACGGCGTGCGCGGCTGCGACCAGGGCGGGGATGTCGGCGACCTCGAGCATCGGGTTCGTCGGGGACTCGACCCAGAGCAGCGACGCCGGCACGGGCCCCTGCACCGCCGCCGTCACGGCCGCGGTGTCCGCGATGTCCACCCGCACGACCTCGACGCCGGCGCGGGCCGCGAGGTCGTCGGCGAACGCAAGAGTGACCTGGTAGGCGTGGCGTGCGATGACCAGGCGGCCACCGTGCGGCACGAGCGACATCGCGGCGGCGATCGCGGCCATCCCGGAGCCAAACACCAGCCCGGGCAGCGCGGCACCCTCGAGGTCGGCCAGCGCGCGCTCGAACGGCACCCACGTCTCGGTCCCGGCCCGCGCGTACAGCAGGTCGCCCGGCGGCGGCGTCCCGGCCGACACGTACGTCGAGGACAGCACGACCGGCGCGTTCACCGGCCCCCCGGGCGTGCGTTCGGGACGGCCGGACGTGACGGCGATGGTGGCGGGTGCCAGGCCGTGGACCTGGCCGCCGGTTCCGATAGGTGCGTGCACCCGAGCAGGTTAGCCGCCCGCACCACGGGGCAGGCGCCCGCGCCCGGTAGGGTCGTGCGCGATGGAGCCGATGCCGCAGTCCCAGAACCCCAGCACCCCTGCGACCACCACCGCACCCGACGCGACGAGCCCGACCCCTGCCACGGCAGGGGTCACCAAGCCTCGCGTCCTGGTGCTGTTCGGGGGCCGTTCCGGTGAGCACGCGATCAGCTGCGCGACCGCCGGGGGTGTGCTGCGCGCGATCGACCGCACCAAGTACGACGTCGTCCCGGTCGGCATCACACCGGCCGGCAAGTGGGTGCTGGTCGAGGACGACCCGGACCGCTGGTCGATCGTGGACGGCCGCCTGCCCGAGGTCACCGACGGCCCCGCCCAGGTGCTGCTGCCCCAGTCCGCCGAGGAGAACGGCCTGCAGGTCCTCTCGGCCGGCACCGTGCCCGCGGAGCTCGGCCGCGTCGACGTCGTGTTCCCGCTGCTGCACGGCCCGTTCGGTGAGGACGGGACGCTCCAGGGCATGCTCGAGCTCGTCGACCTGCGGTACGTGGGCGCGGGAGTGCTCGCGTCGGCCGTCGGCATGGACAAGCACTTCATGAAGCTCGTGTTCGCGGCCCAGGGCCTGCCCATCGGCCGGTTCGCGGTCCTGCGGCCGGGGGACTTCGACCGCAACCCCGTCGCCTGGACGCAGACCGTCGCGGCCCTCGGGATGCCGGTGTTCGTCAAGCCGGCCCGTGGCGGCTCGAGCCTGGGCATCACGAAGGTCGACTCGCTCGTCGACCTGCCCGCGGCGATCGCCGAGGCGCAGCGGCACGACCCGAAGGTGATCGTCGAGGCCGCCATCATCGGGCGCGAGATCGAGTGCGCGGTGCTCGGCGGGCACGACGGGCGCCGGGCCCGCGCGTCCCAGCCGGGCGAGATCGAGGTGAACACCGAGCACGCGTTCTACGACTTCGAGGCCAAGTACCTGAGCGAGGCCGACGTGCAGCTGACCTGCCCGGCCGACCTCCCGGCGTCGGTGATCGCCGAGGTGCGCGACGTCGCGGTACGGACCTTCGAGGCCGTCTCGTGCGAGGGACTCGCGCGGGTCGACGTATTCGTCACACCGGAGCACCGCGTCATCGTGAACGAGATCAACACGATGCCCGGGTTCACGCCGTTCTCGATGTACCCCCGCATGTGGCAGGCGTCCGGGATCGCCTACCCCGAGCTCATCGACGAGCTCCTGCAGCTCGCCCTGGCCCGACCCGTCGGTTTGCGCTAGCCGAGTTGTCAGGCCCAGCGCGGTCCCTGGGGCGCGTTGGGGCTGACACGTCGGGCGGGCGGTTCAGACGCAGCTGCGGAGCTTCTTGGCCTTGGCGACGGCCTTGCCCAGGTCCACCAGGAAGCTCGTCGAGCCCGCGGAGGTGACCTCGGGCGGGACGGTGACCTCGACCGCGGGCTCGCGTCCGTAGGTCGTGAACGTCCAGCGGGCCTTAGTGTCCGCGTCCGGATGGCCCTCGACGGCGACCCAGTCGACGCTCGTCCCGGTGCTGTCGGTCGCGGTCACGCACTTGTCGGTGGTCGGCGGCAGGAGATCGACGCCGCAGCGCAGCACGATCGGCGCCGCCGGGTCGCCCCAGGCCGCCGTGGCCTGGCTCGTGGTGTTCAGGTGGCCGAACTGCGCGAGCTCGGCGGGCAGGGCGAGCACGACGCTCGCGCACACCGGATCGGCGGCGTGCGGCGCGACGTCCACGCTCACCGCCGGGGTGCACGCCGCGCAGGCCGCCAGGGTGGCCATCGCGAGCGCTGAGACGGCGGCGGCGCGGCGCGCGGGCGCACGCCGGTGACCGGCCCGGGGACGGGTTCGGGCGGGCTGTCGGCGCGGGCGTGACACGGAGTCACGGTATCCCGCAGGTCCGGTGGAGTTCACCGCGCGCAGCGCCCGCGGCCGCGCGTGGGTACGGTTGCGGCCGTGAACCGCACCGACCCCGCCACGGCCGCACCTCTCGCCGCTGCCGAACCGACCGCTGAGCCGACTGCTGAGCCGACTGCTGAGCCGACTGCCGAGCCGACTGCCGAGCCGACTGCCGCGCCGACTGCTAAGCCGACCGCCGAGCCGACCGCCGCGCCGACTGCCGGGCCGACCGCCGAGCCGACCGCCGCGTCGACCGCCGTCCCGACGCCCGATTCGAGCGCCCAGCCGACCCCCGAACCGACCGTCGCGGACGTCACCGAGGACCAGCTGCTCGCGCTGATCTTCCCGCTGCTCTCCCCCGGGCCCGCGACGCTGCTCGGGCCCGGGGACGACGCCGCCGTGGTGGCTGCCCCCGACGGCCGTGTCGTGGTCTCCACGGATGTGCTCGTCGAGGGCAGGCACTTCCGCCGGAACTGGTCGACGGGGGCCGACGTCGGCTGGCGCGCGGCCATGCAGAACCTCGCCGACATCGCGGCCATGGGGGCGAGCCCGACGTCGCTCGTGGTCACCCTCGTCGCGCCCGCGGACCTCCCGGTGAGCTGGGTCACCGGCCTGGCGGGCGGGCTGGCGGCGGCGTGCGGGCCGCACGGGGTGGGCGTCGTCGGCGGCGACCTGTCGGGCGGCGACCTGATCGTGGTCTCGGTGACCGTGCACGGGGACCTTGCGGGTCGCCCGCCGGTGCTCCGCTCGGGTGCCCGCGCGGGCGACGTCGTCGCGCACGCGGGGGTGCGCGGATGGTCGGCCGCCGGGCTCGCGCTGCTGGGCGCCGGGCGCGGCGAGGTTGCCCCGGCGCTCGTGCGGGCGTACCT
>NZ_DATCNW010000025.1:0-12593 GCF_036565025.1 Pengzhenrongella sp. | reverse complement strand
CAACGTCCGAGCGTTGACGTCCTATAGGACGCCAACGCTCGGACGTTGCAGGGTTCTGGGGGTCATTTCGGCTTCGGCCCTCACTCGACGCGCGCACCGAGCCGCCGGCTCAGCTCGCCCGTCGCCCGCCCGACGGCGGCGGCGAGCTCGCCCCGTCGCTCGGGCGAGACGCCGTCGGCCAGGAAGGTCACCGCGATCCCGGCGACCGGGCGCCCGGTGTGGTCGACCGCGGCGCGGGCGACCGAGGCCAGACCCGGCGTGACCTCGCCGTCCTCCGTGGCGTAGCCCCGCTGCCGGACCGCGCGCAGGAGTTCGCGGAGCTCGCGCAAGGACCGCGGTCCGGTGCCGGTCCGGTCCGCGAACGCGGCGGTGCTGGGGAACAGGGCGCGCACGTGCGAGGCCGGAAGTCCCGCGAGGATCGCGCGGCCGCTCGCGGTGAGATGGCTGGGCAGGCGGACGTCGACGTCGGACACCAGGGTGGGCCGGCCGGGGGCACGGTCCTCGACGAGATACAGCACCTCGCGGCCGTGCAGCACGGCGAGGTGCGCGTTCTCTCTGGTGGCGTCCACGAGCCGCGCGATGATCGGCCGGGCGAGCCGGGTCAGGGGCGCCTGCCGCGCATAGGCCGAGCCGAGCCCCAGCGCGGCCAGCCCGAGGCCGTAGCGCCGCTCCTCGGCGAGGTGCGTCACGAAGCCCTCCTCGGTGAGGACCGCGAGCAGGTGGTAGACGCTCGACCGGGGGAGGTCGAGCCCGCGCGCGATCGCCGCGGCCGGGGACGGGCCGGCCTGCGCGGCGAGGTAGGACAGCACCCGGACCGCGTTCCGGGCCGCCGGGACCTCGCTGCTCGCACCCACGTCGGAACCCCCCGGGCAAGTTGTCTGGGATCTCAGACACTACCGGGGTCCGGGGCCTCCCGGTCGGCGCCCATCGGGTATCTGATGAGGCATGGCTTCCCTGACTACCCCCGCCGACGCCCCGACCGCCCGCCCCGAACCCGCCCGGGCGGTCGTCGAGCTGACCGGCGCGCCGCTGTCCATCGCCGACGTCGTCGCGGTCGCCCGGCACGGCGCATCCGTGCGGCTCACCCCGGGTGCGCTCGTCGCGATCGCCGCGAGCCGCGCCGTCGTCGACGCCCTCGCCCAGGACGTCGTCCCGCACTACGGCATCTCGACCGGGTTCGGCGCGCTGGCCCGCCGGCACATCCCCGTCGAGCGCCGCGCCGACCTCCAGCGCAGCCTGATCCGGTCGCACGCCGCTGGCTCGGGCCCCGAGGTCGAGCGGGAGGTCGTCCGCGCCCTGATGCTGCTGCGGCTCGCGACCCTCGCGACCGGCCGCACCGGCGTGCGGCCGCGCACGGCGCAGGCGTACGCGGAGATCCTGAACGCCCAGCTCACGCCCGTGGTCCGTGAGTACGGGTCGCTCGGCTGCTCGGGGGACCTCGCACCGCTCGCCCATCTCGCCCTCGTGGCCATGGGGGAGGGGGAGGTCCGCGACGCGTCCGGCCGGCTGCGCCCCGCCGCCGAGGCGCTGGCCGACGCCGGCATCGAGCCCCTCACGCTCGCCGAGAAGGAGGGCCTCGCGCTCATCAACGGCACCGACGGCATGCTGGGCATGCTCGTGCTCGCCCTGCACGACGTCGCCGCGCTGCTCACCACGGCCGACGTCGCCGCGGCGATGAGCGTCGAGGCCCTGCTCGGCACGGACGCGGTGTTCGCCGCGGACCTCGTGGCGCTGCGACCGCACCCCGGCCAGGGCGCGTCCGCCGCGAACCTGCGCCGGCTGCTCGCCGGATCGCCGATCATGGCCAGCCACCGCACGGTGGACGCGAACGGCGACGCGTCCTGCACCCGGGTGCAGGACGCGTACTCGCTGCGCTGCGCCCCTCAGGTGCACGGCGCCGTGCGGGACACCGCGGACCACGCGGGCCTCGTGGCCGGCCGCGAGCTCGCGGCAGCGATCGACAACCCCGTGGTGACCACCGACGGCCGGATCGAGTCCAACGGCAACTTCCACGGCGCGCCGATCGCATACGTGCTCGACTTCCTGGCGATCGCCGCGGCGGACCTCGCCAGCATCAGCGAGCGGCGCACCGACCGGCTGCTGGACCCGGCCCGCAACGAGGGCCTGCCGCCGTTCCTCGCCGACGACCCCGGCGTCGACTCCGGGCACATGATCGCCCAGTACACCGCGGCCGCGATCGTGTCGGACCTCAAGCGCCTCGCGGTCCCGGCGTCGGTGGACTCCATCCCGTCCTCGGCGATGCAGGAGGACCACGTCTCGATGGGCTGGCACGCGGCGCGCAAGCTGCGTCGCTCGCTCGACGGCGTCGCGCAGGTGCTCGCGATCGAGGTGCTCACCGCAGCCCGCGCCCTCGACCTGCGCGCGGTGGCGGATCCGGCCCTCGTCCCGGCCGGGGGAACCGCCGCGGTCCGCGACCTGGTCCGGACCCGGGTCGCCGGCCCCGGCCCGGACCGCTACCTCTCGGCCGAGATCGAGGCCGTCGTCGAGCTCGTGCGCTCGGGCGCGGTGCGGGATGCCGCCACGACGGCCGTCGGGCCGCTGGCATGATCCGGGGATGACCTACGCACTCGAGCCTGCCCGCGTTCTCGAGCTCGCGTCCATGCCGGTGTCCGCCTGGAAGAACGGCGGCGGCCGGACCCGCGCGATCCGCACCCAGCCCGACGGCGCGTCGCTCGAGACCTTCGCGTGGCGGCTGAGCCTGGCGGACATCGACGCCGACGGACCGTTCTCCGCGTTCCCCGGCGTCGACCGGGTCTTCACCGTGGCGTCGCGGGGCCAGCTCGTGCTCGACGTCGACGGGGTCGAGCAGGTGGTGGCGAACGGCGACGTGATCGCGTTCCCGGGGGAGGCCCGGGTCCACGCGAGACTGACCCACGGCCCGACTACGGACCTCAACCTGATGACGCGCCGCGGGAGCCGCACGGGAGCCATCGAGGTGCGCGACCTAGACGGACCGGTCGAGTGGAGCGATCCGTCGATCGTCGCCGTCGTCGTGCTCGACGGCGTGCTGCGGGTGGGGGAGGGCCGGGAGCTCGGACGGTTTGACGCCCTGCTGCCGCGGTCCGGTCAGACTCGCGCAACGGGTACGGCCGCGTCGGTGGCGATCGTGCGGGTCGCGGCGAACCCTCGATAGGTGGTCGGAGGCGGCGCGGCGCAAATACCGGTAACTCGTTCATTACAAGCATTACAGCGACCTTGTAATGAGCGCTCCGCCGGGGCGGGGTTGTTCGTGCGAAGCCGAACTGGGTCTCGCCCTCACCGCATTTGCACGTTGAACCGGCCGACGCCGAGGCCGGCGCGACCACGCTCGTGGCCGTGCTGGGGCCGCTTCTCGCCAAGAGGTGGACGTTTCCGTCTCGGAGTCCGGGACCAGACGTTCCCGCGGAAACGTCCCGACGGCCGCCGGAGCGTCGGGCTTCGCCCTGCCTACGCGGCCAGCCGCCGTCGGAGGAACGCGAACACCCGCTCCTCCGTCTCGAGCAGGCGCTCGCCGGCCGGGCTCTCGCAGCGGTAGTGCATCGGCCCGCCGGTGAGCACGGAATGCTCGCCCGGGTCGAAGCGGAACTCGTTCCCGGGCCCGGACGGCAGTTCGTCGACGGTCAGGCCCTCCGGCCCGAACTTCTGCCGAATCGTGTCGAGCCTGGTCGCGGGGCTCTTGCGGTCCGCGGAGAAGCGCGTGACGAGAACCTCGACGTCGCCGGCTCCGAGCCGGCGGCGCACCTCGGCGATGTCGGCCGTGGACATGCCGAGGTCGCGGGCGCACCAGGGGGTGACCGGCGTGGCGACGGGCAGCGCGGGCTCCGCGGAGACGGCGGCGAGCACGTGCTCGTCGGCGGCGAGCGCGAGCGCGAAGCCGCCGCTGAAACACATGCCGATGACGCCGACGCCGGACGCGCCCGACGATGTCGCGGCATGCCGCCCGAGGGCCCGCAGCGGTTCGACGATCCGGCTCGTCCTGCCGCCGACCAGTACGTTGACCTCCCGCGAGAGGCAGATGTTCAGGACCGTGCGGGCCTTGTCGAGTCCGCTGGAGGCAGGCACCGGACCAGCGAGCGCGGGCAGCCACACGGAGAACCCGGCATCCGCGACCAGCCGGGCGAACTCGAGCAGGACCCGCGTCACGCCGAACAGTTCGTGCAGGACGAGCACCGGGGGCCCGTCCCCGCGGCGGTACACCGGCCACGGCCAGTCCGCGCCCGGTGGGCGATCCAGGAGGGTGAATCCGTCCAGCTGTGCCGGTGCGCCCATGTCGGCAGAGTCTGCCGACACCGGAGCCGTCGCGCGTGCTCACCACGCCGGGCGGACGGGCCGGGGCCCGAACGAAGGCGGACGTCAGGGCTTCCCAGCCCCCGGCACGAGCACCGGGAACGAGACAACCCGCCCGCTGGGTTTCGACGACTCAGGTCCACCCCAGTTCTGGCCGACGACGAACAGGTGCGGATCCTCGCCCCGACTGAGCGCGCAGGCAAAGGCGCCGCGGTCCAGCTCGACCGTGGCCAGCACCGCACCCCCGTCACGGACCCGCACGCAGTGCTTGTTGCCCACGTCGGCGTACCAGACCGCGCCCTGCGCATCCATGCAGATCCCGTCCGGATGATCGCCGGGTGTGTCCGCCCACACCCGCCGGTTGCGCAGGCCGCCGTCCGCCGCGATGTCGTACGCCGTGAGCCGGTCGGCGTACGACTCGGCGACGATCAGCGTCCCGCCGTCGGGCGTGATCGCCATCCCGTTGGGGAACGCGACATTGTCGGCGACCTGGCGGACATCGCCTTCCGGCGTGACGAGTGCGACGACGCCCGGCGCGAACTCACCGCCGGGAAAGTCGAAGCCGATGTTGTTGACGTAGGCGTTGCCGCGGTCGTCGACCACGATGTCGTTCCACGGCTTCTCCGAGACCTCGGAAAGGTCCGCATGCGGGACCAGCGACCCATCGGGCTCGCGACGCAGAATCCGGCGCTGTGCCGAGTCCACGACGAGCAGCCGACCGTCGGGGAGAAAATCGATGCACATGGGGAACGACGGGACAGTCGCGACGACCTCGTGACTGCCATCGGTGCCGAGCACGATCACCTGGTGCGCGCCCCAATCGGAGAACCAGAGGCGCCCGTCGTGCCAGCGCGGTGACTCGCCGAACACGACCCCTTCCAGGAGGACTTCCGCTGCGCTCACGTCGCGTCTCCCCTCTCTGCGATCGAACTCGAGGACCAACTCACGAGTAAACTAGCCATTGCCTACACGGGGCGCAGCCGCAACTCCTGCATCCCGCCGTCGACGGCGAGCGAGATGCCGGTCGTCGACCCGGAGCGTGGGCTCGCGAGGTAGACCACGGCGCCGGCGACCTCGTCCGGGTCGACGAGCCGGCCGTGCGGCTGGCGCGCGTTGAGTGCGGCCCGCTCGGCCTCCGGATCCTCGGCCGACGCGAGCAGGCGCGCGACCCAGGGGGTGTCCGCCGTGCCGGGGCTCACGCAGTTCACGCGGATGCCCTCCCGGAGGTGGTCGGCGGCCATCGCGCGGGTGAGCGCGAGCACGGCGCCCTTGGATGCGCAGTACAGCGCCCGCTGGGGGAGGCCGGCGGTCGCGCCGATCGAGGACGTGTTCACGATCGCGGCCGACGGCGACCGGCGCAGCCACGGCAGCGCGGCGCGCGTGACGCGCGCAATCCCGGTCACGTTGATGCT
Organism: Pengzhenrongella sp.; assembly: GCF_036565025.1. Classification (NCBI taxonomy): domain Bacteria; kingdom Bacillati; phylum Actinomycetota; class Actinomycetes; order Micrococcales; genus Pengzhenrongella; species Pengzhenrongella sp. The sequence continues at coordinate 6,894 of NZ_DATCNW010000025.1, read as the reverse complement.
CAGCACGCGCGCCCACTCGTCGTCGGGGTTGTCGGCGACGGTGCCCTGCGCGCCGACGCCCGCGTTGTTCACGACGATGTCGATGCGACCCAGCCGGTCCGTGACGGTGTCGATGGCCGCGCGCACCGACGCGTCGTCGGCGACGTCGGTCCGCACGGCCAGGTAGGCGGGGTCGGTGTTCTCCGGCGCGAGGTCCAGGACGGCGACGGTCGCGCCGGCGTCGTGCAGGGCGCGCGCCACGGCGGCTCCGATGCCCGACGCACCTCCGGTGACGACGGCGACGAGGTTCTCGAACTCACGCATCGTGGTGCCCTTCGTTGGAGTAAGCGACGAACTCCTGTCGCTGGTGGCCAAGACCCTCGATCTCGATCTCGCAGACGTCGCCGGCCGCGAGGTATCCGAAGCGCCCCGACAGGGCGACGCCCGCGGGCGTGCCGGTGAGCACGAGGTCGCCCGGCTCGAGCGCGAGGTACTGGCTCAGGTGCCAGATCACGAAGTCGACGTCGAAGATCTGGTCGGAGGTGGTCGAGTCCTGGCGGGGCTCGCCGTTGATCCAGCTTCGCAACCGCAGGTTCTGGTGGTCGACCTCGTCGGGCGTGACGAGCCACGGACCGGTCGGGTTGAACCCCGGCGCGCACTTTCCCTTCGACCACTGGCCGCCGGACGCGTTCAGCTGGAACTCGCGCTCGGACAGGTCGTTCGCCGTGACGAACCCGGCGATGTGGCCGAGGCTGTCGTCCGGCGAGTCGAGATAGGACGCGCGCGCGCCGATCACGATCCCGAGCTCGACCTCCCAGTCGGTCCTCGTGCTGCCGCGGGGGATCTGCACGGTGTCGTTCGGCCCGACGACGGTGTTCGGGGTCTTGAGGAAGATGATCGGGACCTCGGGCGGCGCCGACCCCGACTCGGCGGCGTGCGCCGCGTAGTTCATGCCGATGCAGATCACCGCGCTCGGGCGGGAGATCGGGGCGCCGATCCGCAGCGAGTCGGCGCCGTCGAACACCGGGAGGGTGCCCGACTCGACCGCGTCCCGCACGGACGCCACCCTGCCGGACGACAGGAACTCGCCGTCGACGTCGTGGGTGATCTCCGAGATGTCGAAGTAGGTGCCGCCGACGAGCACGGCGGGTCGTTCCTGTCCGATCGGACCGAGGCGCGCGAATTTCATGCCGTGACTCTCCCATGCTTGGGCGGAACCGAGTTCCGCGGTCCGTGGCGAGGGGTCACTGCAGCAGCAGGTAGCTCGCAGACACCACGGTCAGGGCAAGGACGAGCCGGTCGAACAGGACCTGGTCGATCCGCTTGGCGAGCCGGCGGCCGATGATGGCGCCGACGACGACGGCGGGTGCCAGCAGCAGATCGAGCTTCAGGGAGTCGAGGCTGATCAGGCCGAGGGAGATCGAGAACGGGGTCTTGGTGAGGTTGACGACGAAGAAGAACCACGCGGCCGTGCCCAGGAACCGATTGATCGAGTACCTCGTGGCGAGGAAGTACATGGACATGACCGGGCCGCCCGAGTTGGCGACCATCGTGGTGAAGCCGGCGAGCAGGCCGTACGTGCCCGTCTCGAGGCGGCGCCGCCATCCGCGCCCGGAGGTGGCAGGGCTCGCCGGGGGCGCGAGCACGTGAGCGTCCGATCCCTCACCGGCATCGAGCGTGCCCAGCCCGGACCGCTTCGCCGTCCTCGTCGCCGCGGCCCGGCGCAGCAGCGTCACCGCGACGAGCACGAGCAGGATCACCCCGATCACCCGGCGCACCATCGCGTCGCCGGCGGTCGCCAGGAAGCCCGTGCCCACCAGGACTCCGACGAGCACGGCCGGCACCATCCGGCGCAACGTCTTCCAATCCGCGTGCGCGTGGTACGTCCACACGGCGAACAGGTCCCCGAGGATGAGCAGCACCAGCAGGGCCCCGGTGGACTGCTTCGCGGGCAGCACCGCGGCGAAGACGGCGACGGTGAGCGTGGCCGCACCGGGCAGCGCGGTCTTGCTCAGCCCCACGAGCGATGCGGCGAGGGCGAGCAGGGTCAGGTCAACGGGTGAGAGCGCGGGCACGGCCCCGAGCCTGCCACTTCAATCGGGGTGCTCCGAGTTCGTGGTCGCCGGCCGGACGCGGCGGCCGACCACATCGTCCGGTCGGATTCCGGGCGGCGGAAAATGCCGCCGCTGCTCGGCCCGGGCGGCGTCATCGGCCAGGTCATCGGCACGCTGATCGGAGTCGAGATCGGCAAGGGGAACATCCACCCGAGCCTCGCCCTGCCCGCGCTGTACGCCATCAACACCCAGAACGCGTGCGATTTCATCCCGGTCGGTCTTGGCCTCGCCGAGGCGGAGCCCGAGACGGTCGAGGTCGGTGTCCCGTCGGTCCTGTACTCGCGGTTCTTCACCGGTGCACCGCGGGTGGCGCTGGCCTGGCTCGCCAGCATCACGGTCGTCTTCAACGGCGCGACCACGGCCGACCTGCACGGCTCGGTGTACGTGGAGGCCGGGAAGCCGCCGAAGCTCGCCGTCGGCAGCGTGATCACGATCGAGGCGTAGGGACCGCGAATGATCATGCGGCGCGTGATCGTCGGCGATTCCCGCGGTATCCACGCCCTGGTCGCGCACCGCCTCTTGGCGGAGGGTGACCGGTTCCAGAGCAGCATCTTCCTGAGCTACGGCGGGCGGACCGCGAGCTTGCGGAACCCGGTCGCGGTGCTCGCGCTGGGGGTACCGGGCGGCCGGGAGCTCGAGCTCCGCGCCGACGGTGCCGACGAGATCGAAGCCGCGTCAGCCGTCGCCCTCCTGCTGGAGGGCGGCGGCTGACGTCGTGCGTCACCCGTTCGAGGTCTTGCGTCATAGGTCGCCTGACGATATATATCGCAAGTGACATTTCGGATGACCGAGCAGGCCTACCTCGTGCTCCTGTCGTTGGCCGACCGGCCGCGGCACGGGTACGGCATCGTCAAGGCGGTCGTCGACCTCTCCGCCGGTGAGACCACCCTCGGCGCCGGCACCCTCTACGGGTTGCTGGACCGCCTCGCCGCCGCCGGGATGGTGGAGCAGAGCGGCGAGGAGGTCGTCGACGGTCGGCTGCGCAGGTACTACCGCCTGACCGACGACGGCTCGGCGGCCGTCGTCGCGGAGACCGCTCGGCTGCGCGCGCTGACCCGCCGCGCGGGAGCCGTGCTGGGCGCAGGCGCCGCGCTCGGCAGCGCGTGATGACGAGACCGACGACGGCGTCGACGTTGAGCGGCGTGGGTGTCGGGATGAACGAACGGTTCGTGCGAAGCCTGCGGTTCTGGATGCGTGCGTACCCGCCACGGTGGCGCGCGGCTCGCGGTGAGGAGCTGTTCGGGCTGGTGGTCGACCTGGCCGGACCGGGCACGCTGCGGCTGGGGTGGCGCCGGGCGTTCGACCTCGCCCGAGGCGGGCTGGCGACGCGCTGGCGCGGACACCCGCCGTTGCTGACGTGGCTCGCGTACCGGTTGTTGAACCGCCGGATCCCGAGGGCATTCCGGGCCTGGGCGCTCGACGACATCTCTGGCTCCTGGTACCCGCTGCGACGGTTCTTGACGTACTGGTGGGGGCTGCTCTGGTTGGCAATCGTCGTCAGCGGCCCGAACTGGCAGCGGCCTGGAGGGATCGCGGTTCCGGTGCTCATCGTCTTTATGAGGATGTCGGCCGGGTCGGCACGGCGCGCCGCCGCTGTCCAGCATGTAGCGGCGCAGCCAGGAGAGTCGCTGCACGAAGGATCCCTCGTCGCGCAGGATGGTCCGCAGCCGCGAACGACGGCTCGCTGGGCGCTGCCGTGGGTCTCGCGTGTGCTCGGGTTCGCCTCGGTCACGTCGGTTGCGGTCGCGTTCCTCGCCCAGAGCGCGGCCGCCGAGGTCTGCCTGGCGGCAGCGCTCGGGCTTGGACTGATCGGCGGTTGGGTCGCACTGAGTCGGCTGAGCCGTTTTGTGGGCCTGTGCGTCGACCAGCCGCATCGGACGCTGCGCGCGGGGTCCGGCGAAGACATTGTGGTGCTGATACTGCTCACCGGATGCGTGGTCGATTCCGTCCCGTCCGACCTGCTGGGCGGTGGCAGTCTCGTCCTCAGCATCGGGATCGGCGTGGCGGCCCTGGCGCTGCTGCCCGGAACCCTCGTCGCGCTCGGCTTCGCCCGGCGGTTGATCGGTGCGGACCTCACCGGCTCTGACATCTGGTCGATCGCTGCCTTCGGTGAGTTGCCACCGGTCGATCCGCTGATCCCCGAGGTGCGGCCGCTGACCGGTCCGGTCGCCGAGGGCGCCGTCGTCCCTCCGGCCCCACCGGAGCCCATCGACGACACGCCGTACCCGGCGCTGCCCTGAGGAGGCAGCAATTCGGGCCGGTCCGCCCGGGCAGGCGAATGTGAGTTGCGTCACCCAAGCGGCCCAAATCGGCCGGCAGCCACCCGCCGTGTGCCCGCTTTGTGAAGGTCCGGGTAACAGCGTGCAACGCCGCGGTCGGCGTCGTATTTGCCCTCTTCGGCCGCGGTTAGGGTCGGGAGCATGCGAGGTATCCGGGGCGTTCGAGGTCTCATGCGCCAGATGATCGACGGACCTCTCACCTTTCACGTGGGACAGCGCGCGCAGGATGCCGGACTCGACCACGCGGTAGTGCGGGGGACCCTGGAGCTCGCGCTGCGGATCGGGGAGGCGATGCTCTCCCTCGGTGCCGGAGCCGCCGACGTCACCGCGATGGTCCACCGGACGACGCGCGTGTTCTGCCTCGATTCGTGCCAGGTCGAGGTCAACTTCACGGCCATCACGGTCTCGTACGACCCCGGCGGCGCGAACCCGCCGCTCACCCTGATGCGCGTGGTGCGTACCAGGATCTCCGACTACGGGCGCCTCGCTCAGATCATCGAACTCGCGACGGACCTCGGCGCGGAGGTCGTCCCGTACGACGCGGCGCTGGGAAAGCTCGAGGAGGCTCACCTGAGCCTCGACGAGATCGTCCAGGCGCCTCGCCCCTATCGGCGCTTGGTCGTCACCGGGGTCCTCTCCGTGCTTGCCGCCGCCGTCGCTGTGCTGCTCGGTGGAGGGCTCAACGTCGCGCTCGTCGCGGCCGCGACGACGGCGATCATCGACCGGGTGGTGTGGAAGCTCGACCGGTGGGGCCTGCCGCCGTTCTTCGTGCAGGGCACCGGCGCCGCCATCGCGACGCTCGTCGCGGTCGGCCTGTATCTCGTGGCGCCGCACCTTTCCATCGATCTCGGAGCCTTCCCGCCGTCCCTCGTGGTGGCCTCGGGGATCGTCGTGCTGCTCGCCGGGACGTCCCTGGTCGGGGCCGCCGAGGACGCGATCAGCGGTCATGCGGTCACCGCCGGCGGCCGGACGTTCGAGGTCGTCATGCTCACCCTCGGCATCGTGATCGGCATCGGTGGCGTGCTCGACGTCGCCCGTCGGGCGGGGGTTCCGCTGGAGGTCCTGGACATCCCGGCCAACTCCGCGTCGCCGATCGTCCAGGCTGTGTCCGCCGCGGTGGTCGCGGCGGCGTGGGGACTCGCCTCGTACGCGCGGCCGCGGGCCGCGGTTGCCGCGGCGATCGCCGGCGGCACCGCGTGGACGATCTTCATGGCGGCCCGCGAGCTCGGGCTGGGGCCGGCCGCCGCGAGCGGCGTCGCCGCCCTGGTGATCGGCTTCCTCGGCGAGTACCTGGGACCGCGGGTGCGCGTCCCCCCGATCCTCATCTCGGTCTGCGGCATCGTCCCGTTGCTGCCCGGGCTGGCGATCTACCGCGCGCTGTTCCAGCTCGTCAACGAACCGCAGACGGGACTCTCGCCCGGCGTCGCGGGGCTGCTCGGAGCGGCGATGTCCGGTGTCGCACTGGCGGCCGGTGTCACCCTTGGCGAGTTCTTCGCCGCGCCGCTGCGCCGCGGTGCCCATCGCCGCCACGAGAGCAACGCGGACTGGCCCACCGAGAATCCCGACCTCGACCGCAGCGACCCCGAGGACCTGGAAGAGGATGCGGTCCTCGACCGGGGCGAGTCCGTCCGCCTGTAGGAATCGGGCCAGGATCCGGAAGAAATGGTCCGCGAGACGGACCATTTCTTCCCAATCCCGGCCGCTGGTCAGGCGGACAGCCAGGTGAAGACGGCCTTGAAGTAGGCCTCGCGGGGGGTCGGCGCGGACAGGGCCAGGTCGTGGATCCCGTCCGGGATGCGCACGAGGGTCACGTCCCTCCCGAGGCGGGGCGCCCGGGCGGCGATCTGCCGCACGTCCAGGATCGTGTCCTGCCGGTCGAGGTCCCGGTTCGCCAGGGTGTTCGGCCCGCTCTCCTCGGCCATGCACACCAGGATCGGAGCGGCGATGTCCAGACCGGTCGCCAGGCGGGCCTGGCCGCGCCGGATCGCGCGCAACCAGCCGGCCCGGACCGGGAAGCCCTCGGGCGGCTTGAGCGCGAGGTCGTAGTCCCATCGGCCGCCGTTGCTCACATGCAGGTGGTGGGAGTAGGCCGAGAGCCCGGTGACGACGATGCGCTTGGGGTCGAGCGGGCCGACGGCGTCCAGCAAACGGGTGGTCACGACCCGGTGGAACCAGCCCGCGTTGAGGTCGAACCATGGGCTGTTGAGCACGAGCGCGTCGACCACGGACGCGCGTCGCTGGCTGTGTGCCCACAGGCTGGCCATCAGCCCGCCGGTCGAGTGCCCCATCACCACGAGCCGTCGGTGGCCCAGTTCGCCCCGGATGAGGTGGGCTGCACGGGTGAGCTCGGCGGAGTACTCCGTCAGGTCGGTGCAGTAGTGCGGGGTCTGCCAGGCGCGCAGCGAGCGGCCGCACTTGCGCAGGTCCAACGCGTAGAAGTCGTACCCGTGCGCGAGCCACTGCTCGGCGAGGTGGGTCTGGAAGAAGTAGTCGTTGAAACCGTGCACGTACAGCACGGCGGG
>NZ_DATCNW010000024.1:0-5019 GCF_036565025.1 Pengzhenrongella sp. | reverse complement strand
TAACGTCCGAGCGTTGACGTCCTATAGGACGTCAACGCTCGGACGTTGCGGGGTTCTTTTCGCGTCAGCGGGGTTCTTCGGTCGAGGGTCGTGCGCCAGCGGGTTTTTTTTGCGCCAGCGGGGGTCTTCTTCGTCTCGGCGGGGTTCTCCTGCGCGGCCGGGGGCCTCGGGCGCAGGAAGTAGGGTGTGGTCCCGTGACTGAGCAGACCATGTCCGGGCCGATCCGCGTCGCCATCCTCGGGGCCGCCGGCCGGATGGGCACGATGGTGCGCGCCGGCATCGACGCGGCGCCCGACCTCGAGCTCGTCGCGGCGCTCGACCACGACGACGACGTCGCGCAGGTCGCCGCGGCCGGCGCCCAGGTCGCCATCGACTTCACGGTCCCGTCCGCGACCGAGGCCAACGTGCACGCGCTGATCGACGCAGGGGTGCACGGCGTCGTCGGGACCACCGGCTGGACCGCACAGTCCCTGGACCGGGTCCGCGAGCACCTGACGCGGGCGCCCGGCGTCGGGGTCCTGGTGGCCCCCAACTTCGCGCTCGGCGCGGTGCTCGCGATGACGTTCGCCGCGACGGCTGCGCGGTTCTTCGAGTCGGCCGAGGTGATCGAGCTGCACCACCCCGACAAGATCGACGCGCCGTCGGGCACCGCCCGGCACACCGCCCAGGCGATCGCCGCGGCCCGTGCGGACGCCGGGCTCGGCGCGGTCCCCGACGCGACGTCGACCGGGCTCACCGGTGCGCGCGGCGCGGACGTCGACGGCGTGCACGTGCACAGCGTGCGGTTGCGCGGGCTGGTCGCGCACGAGGAGATCCTGTTCGGCAACCCGGGGGAGCAGCTGACGATCCGGACCGACTCGTTCGACCGGGTCTCGTTCCTGCCCGGGGTGCTCCTCGCGGTGCGCGGCATCGCGGCGCGGCCCGGCCTGACGGTCGGCCTCGAGCACCTGCTCGACCTGAGCTGACGGGCCGGCGACGATGAAGCGGACCCCGCTCCTTGGCGCGCTCGCGCTGACCGCACTGCTCGCGCTGTACGTCACGGTCGTCGCGTCGCGCGGCCTGGCCCTGATCCGGACCGGCGAGGTCGTCGGCGTCGTGCTGGGTGCCGCCGTGCTGCTGCTCCCGGCGCTGGCCGTGTGGATCCTGGTGCGCGAGTGGCGCCTCGCCGTGGAGGTCCAGCGGATGGCCGACGAGCTCGCGGCCGACGGCGCGCTGCCCGTGGACGACCTGCCGCGCTCGGCGAGCGGGCGCATCGACCGCGCCGCCGCCCGCGCGGCGTTCGAGGCGCCCCGCGCCGAGGCCGAGGCGAACCTCGACGACTGGGCCGCGTGGTACCGGCTCGCGTTCGCCTACGACGCGGCGGGCGACCGCCGTCGGGCACGCGAGGCGCTGCGCCGCTCGGCCGGCCTGCACCGAGCGACCTGACCGCACCCGGCGTCCCGCGCCCACCCCGCAACCGACCGAACGATCGCACCCCTCGTACGACGTGTCAGTCCGAGCGCGGTCCCTGGCGCGCGCTCGGACTGACACGTCGGGGTTTTCGAAAGTTGTCAGGCGGAACGCGGTCCCTGGTGCGCGCTCGGACTGACACGTCGAGTGGGCGGTTAGAGCTGGGCGTGCCAGCGGTGCTCGGAGACGGTCCGGTCCGGCGTCGGGCCGGTGGCCAGCTCGCGGGTCGAGTCGTCCGGGCCGAGGCCGGCGGAGCGCAGGAACTGGGCGCGTGCCGCGTCGCCGTCGAGCACCCAGGCCACGACGTAGCCCGCGCCCTCCTCGCGGAGCAGGTCGACGGCGGCCGCGAGCAGCCGGGAGGCGTGCCCGGTGCGCTGGGAGCGCGGCGCGACCTCGAGCGAGAGCAGCTCCCCGCCGGGCGCCGCGAGCGGCGCCTGCTCGGGTGCCGGCAGCGGGCCCACCGCCGCGAAGCCGACGACGGTCGCTCCCTCGCACGCCACGAGCACCCGGTACCCGCGCCCGGGCGGCGTCGTGATCGCGGCGGCCCAGCGCTCCCGGAACGCGGCGGGGTCGAGGCTGTCCAGCGCCGCCGTGCCGAGCACGTCGGCGTGCGCCGTGCGCCACGCGTCGAGCTGGATCGCCGCGATCGCGACCTCGTCGCCGGGCACCGCCGGGCGGACCGAGACGTCCGCCTCTTCCCGGAACAGGGCCATCAACGACTCGCGGGGGTGCTGGGCGACAACAGGGTCAAGGGGTCTCTCCGAGCAGACGGTGGGGTCGGGCCGAACGGCCACCGCAGGTTACCAACGACCCGCTCGTCGGTGCGCCGGCTGGTTCGCCGGAGCGCGGGTCAGCTCAGAGTGTCCAGCAAACAAGCCGAGCACCTGCGCGCCCTCCTGCAGCACCACGGCCTGCTCCCCCACCGCGACCCCTACCTCGCTCGCTTCGAGCAATGGATCGGCGCCAAGCTCGACGGGCTCCCCGACGAGGTGCGCCAACCCGTCCAGCACTTCGCCACCTGGCACCACCTCAGGCGCATCCGCGCCAAGGCAGCGGGGAGCGCGTCCACACGAGGCCCAGTCCACTCGGCCAAACAAGAGATCACTGAAACAGTGAAGTTCCTCGTGTGGCTGCACGAGACCTACCAGCGCACCGCCGCCACCTGCACCCAGCCAGACATCGACGAATGGCTCGCCGGCGGGCCAACGACGCGCTCTAGCATCAGGAACTTCTTCATAGTCGCCCGACGCTCGCGCCTCAACACCGCCGTCACTGTCCAGCATCGGTCAGCCAAGACCAGTCCTTCGCTGAGCCAGGACCAGCGGCTCGCCTGGATCCACGAGCTTCTCACCGGCACCAGCGAGTCGATCCCCTACCGCGTCGCAGGCATGCTCCTGCTGCTCTACGCCCAGCCCTTGGTCAAGGTCGTCACCTTCCAGACCAGCATCATCGACGACGCCGACTCCGGCATGAGCATCACCCTCGGCAAGCACCCGACCAACGTTCCCGAGCCGTTCGCCTCGCTTCTACGCGAACATCTCGTCGTCCGGCCGAACCTCCGCACCGGCGCGGGTCCCGACAGCCCGTGGCTGTTCCCCAGCACTGTCGCTGGCCGCCACCTGCACCCCAACACCGTTATGGACCGGCTTCGCACCCTCGGGGTCAACCTCCTCGGCGCCCGCAACCGAGCCATCGGCGAACTCGTCCTGGAATGTCCGCCCTCGCTCGTCGCCGAAGCACTCGGCTACAGCACGCAGGTGGCGTTCCTCCACGCGAGCAAGGCTGCTGAGCCGTGGGCCCGCTATGCCGGCCGATCCGTCAGGTCGCCCTGAGCGTCCCGAAAGACGATCCCTGAACGGGTCCACCGGACGCTTTGATGTGGATGTCGGTGGTGAACGGCAGAATGACTGGATGCTGAAGGCGTGTGTGAACGGTGCCCGAGGTCCGCAGGAGCACCCGGCGCTGCCAATGACGGCGGCGGAGCTGGCGTACGACGTGGCGGCGGTGGCCGCGGTGGGCGTTGACGCAGTGCATCTGCACGTGAAGGACAAGCAGGGCGCCGACACCCTCGACGGAACCGCCCTGGCTGCCGTGCTCACCTCGGTGCGGGCGGCCGCCCCTGGGGTGCCGGTCGGTGTCACGACCGGGGCGTGGGCGCTTCCGGACGCTGATGCCCGCGTGGCGGCGATCCGGTCATGGCGGAAGCTGGCGGTGCTGCCGGACTTCGCGTCGGTCAACTGGCACGAGGACGGCGCGGACGAGGTCGCTGCCGCGCTGCTCGCCATCGGTGTCGGCGTGGAAGCCGGCCTGTGGCACGCCGAGGCGGTGGAGGCCTGGCTCGCCTCGCCGGTCCGCGACAGGTGCCTGCGCGTGCTGCTTGAGCTCCCGGACGGTCTGGACGCCCCTGCGGTCGACGCCGAAGCCGGTCGCTTGCTCGACCTGGTCCGCGGAGTGGGCTCCACGGTGGGAGGCCTGGTGCTGCTGCACGGTGAGGGGTCCAGCAGCTGGCCGGCGCTGCGCGTCGCAGGCCGCCTGGGGCTGTGGACCCGGATCGGTCTCGAGGACGTCCTGGTACTCCCGGACGGGTCCACGGCCCCGGACAACGCGGCGCTGGTGGGGGCGGCCCGGGAACTGCTGGCGGATGCACACCGCTCCGGCCGTACCGGGGAGACATCGACGGCATGACGACGGCGGGGCTGCACCAGCGCTCCTGGGGAAGTGGGCCGCGTCGAGTGCTGCTGCTGCACGGCTCGGCCTCCTCCTCGGCGACCTGGTGGCGCGTCGGTCCCGCCCTGGCAGCGCGCGGCTGGTCAGTCACGGCCGTCGACCTGCCCAGCCACGGGAACAGCCCTGCGCTGGGCGCACCGCTGGTTCCCGGCCTAGCGGCGTCGGCTGTCGCCGCTAGCACCGCAGTGCAGGACTTCGACCTGGTGCTGGGGCACTCCTTCGGTGCCGCCACCGCCCTGGCCCTGCTCGTGGAGCAGCCGCATATAACCGCGCGGCTGGTGCTCGAGGAGCTGCCCGGCCCCGCGAGCGTGGACTGGGACGCCGAGGCCAGCGCCGTCCGCGACGGCGCGCCCGCGGCACGGCTGGACATCGCGACCGAGATCGCCAGGGCCCGGGCAGAGCAGCCCCGCTGGGCCGAGGAGGACTGCCACCACGCCGTGGCGGACCTCGCCCGCTGCCAGGCCGATGACGTCGCCGCCGGACTCCTCCGCGGTCCGACATGGACACAAGGCGACCAGCTCCCACCCCGGGACGCAGCGGTCATGCTGCTGCTCGCCCCTGACGCGCCTGGCGTCAACCGCCTTGAGGACTCGACCGCGTTGCGAGGCCAAGACCGGCGCCGGTTCACCATCAGCCTCGACGCTCAGGTCACCGTCCTCGATACCGGGCACTGCCTCCACCGAGACGACCCCCACGGCTGGCTCGAAGCCATCAGCAGCTTCACAGCACGAAGGCTCCAATCCTGAACAGCCCATAAGTCGCGCAGCGGGATTCAGCACGGACATCGGGGCCTCCAGCTCAGTCGACAGGCAGCAACAACGGCTCGTCGAGATGTCCCGAGAG
>NZ_DATCNW010000023.1:0-3371 GCF_036565025.1 Pengzhenrongella sp. | reverse complement strand
GGCCGGCCGCACCCGCGGCCGAACCGGCAGCCGGGCCGGCACCGACCGCGGTCCGGAGCCAGTCGAGCGCGTCCACGGCGCCGAGGGCCGACAGCACCGCCCCGGCCATCTCGTCGCCAGGCTCCGCGAGCCGGCTCCAGGCCGCGCGGGCCAGCGTCTCGGCATCGAACTCGCCGGCCCCGCCCGCATCGCCTACCCCGGCAGACCCACCCGCCGCACCCGGGCCGGTCACGCCGCCACCTGCCCGCGCGTACGGAACAGCAGTCCCCGGCCGATCTCGGCGCGGGTCGGCGCCGCCAGCCCCGCGAGATCGGCGAGCGTCCAGGCGACCCGGAGCACGCGGTCGACGCCCCGCAGGCTGAGCAGCCCGCGGTCCAGCGCGCGGTCGAGGTCGACCAGCAGGGACCGGTCGGCACCGAGCGCCGATCGGATCCAGTGTCCGGGCACCTCGGAGTTGGTCCGCCACGGTGTGCCGGCCAGCCGGTCCGCCTGCGCCTGCCGGGCGGCGGCGACGCGGACCGCGACCACCGCGCTGGACTCGCCGCTCGCACCGTCGATCTCCGCGCGAGACGCCGGATGCACCTCGACCTGCAGGTCCACGCGGTCCAGCAACGGCCCGGACAGCCGCGCCCAGTACCGCCGCCGCGCCATCGGCTGGCAGGTGCACTCGAGCCCCTTGCCGACGGCCTTGCCGCACGGGCACGGGTTGGCGGCCAGCACGAGCTGGAACCGCGCGGGGTAGCGAGCCGTCCCGCCGGCACGATGGAGCACGAGCTCGCCGTGCTCCATCGGCTGCCGCAACGTCTCCAGGACGCGCGGGGAGAACTCGGGGGCCTCATCCATGAACAGCACGCCGCGGTGCGCCCGGGAGGCCGCGCCGGGCCGCGGGATGCCCGAGCCGCCGCCGACGACGGCCGCCGGGGTCGCGGTGTGGTGCGGGTCCTCGAACGGCGGGCGCCGCAGCAGCCCGCCGCCGGGGTCGAACGTCCCCGCGACGGAGTGCACGGAGGTGACCTCGACCGCCTCGACATCGGTGAGGTCGGGCAGCAGGCCGGGCAGCCGGGCGGCGAGCATCGTCTTGCCGGCACCGGGCGGCCCGACCATGAGCAGGTGGTGGCCGCCCGCGGCCGCGACCTCGAGGGCTGCCCGCGCCTGGAGCTGGCCGAGCACCTCCGCCAGGTCGACGGCGGGCGGTCCGGTGCGGGCCTGCACGACGGCGACCACCGGGGCGGCCGGGCGGGGCTCGGGGATCTGTGCCCCGTACGAATAGGCGACCTCCGCGAGACTGGTCGCCGCGATGACGATCGCCCCCGGCACGAGCCGGGCCTCAGCGGCGTTCGCCGCCGGGACCACGACGCGCGGGCGGCCGGCGGCGACCGCCGCCGCGACCGCCGGCAGCACCCCGCGCACGGGGTGCAGCCGCCCGTCCAGTCCGAGCTCGCCGAGGTGCACGACGCCCGCCACGCGGGCCGGATCGAACTCCTCGGCGCCCGCGATCACGGCGATCGCGATCGCCAGGTCGAAGCCGGAACCTGCCTTCGGCAGCGAGGCGGGCGAGAGGTTGACGGTGATCCTGCGCTGCGGCCAGCCGATCTTCGAGGACGTCACCGCCGCCCGGACGCGGTCGCGCGACTCGGCGAGGGCGGCGTCGGGCAGGCCGACCAGGGTGAAGCCGGGGATGGACGCGGCGAGGTGCGCCTCGACCTCGATGACGTGCCCGGTCATCCCGAGCATGGCGACCCCGAGGGTGCGGCCCAGTGCCATCTAGAGCACCCCGACGAGATGCTCGAGACGCGCGGCCCCGCGGCGGGGGACGAGCACCGCGATGACGTCGATCCGGATGGACGGCGGGTGCACGTCGTGCGCCGCGAGCCACTGGGCCGTCAGGCGTCGCAGCCGCGCGAGCTTGCGAGGCGTGACCGCCTCGGCGGGGTGCCCGAACCCGAGACCGCGGCGGGTCTTGACCTCGACCACCACGAGCCCGCCGTCGTGCAGGGCCACGATGTCCAGCTCACCGTCCGAGCCGCGCCAGTTGCGGTCCAGCACCTGCCAGCCCTCGCCGAGCAGATACCGCGCAGCGACCTGCTCCCCGTACCGTCCCACCGCGTCCTTGGCACGCACGCGACCACCTCCGCGGGCAACGCTGCCGCGCCGCGCCACCGGGGGCGAGCAGCGACCGGCCGGGCTGGGGGTCGAGTCTCGTCCGGCCAGCCTGGGGGTGGCTTCAGCGGGGGAAGGGGCCGGTCTCGGTGAGGTCCAACTCGGCCTTGGCCAGCTCCTCGACGTTCACGTCCCGGAACGTCACGACCCGCACGGACTTCACGAAGCGCGCCGACCGGTACACGTCCCAGACCCACGCGTCGCCCAGGCTCAGCTCGAAGTAGACCTCACCCGCCGCGGACCGGACCTGCAGGTCCACCTGGTTCGCCAGATAGAAGCGACGCTCGGTCTCCACGACATACGAGAACAGGCCCACCACATCGCGATACTCGCGGTAGAGGGCCAACTCCATGTCGGTCTCGTAGTTCTCCAGGTCCTCCGCGCTCACGGTCCCATCATGGACCATCACCGATGCCGGCGGGGCCACCTCGGGCCACGAAGGGCCAGGTCACTCGTCGTCGAGCGGGAGCTCCCCCGGGTCGAGCGGGAGCCGCCAGCTCATCCGGTGCAGGGGGCTCGGGCCGTTCGCGCGCAGCGCCGCGACATGCTCCGCGGTGCCGTACCCCTTGTTGTCCGCCCAGCCGTAGGCGGGGTGCGCCGCGGCCAGCCCGGTCATCAGCGCGTCCCGCTCGCACTTCGCGAGCACGCTCGCCGCGGCGACCGAGGAGCAGGTCAGGTCCGCCTTCACGAGCAGGTGCACGGCCGGGTCGGGCGCCGCATCGTCGTCGTCGGGCGGGACGGCGCCGAACGCGGGGGCGAGCGGGTCGCCGGCGTGCCCGAGCGCACCGAGGAGCTCTCCGCCGAACAGGTCCGCCTGTGCGGGCGTGGACAGCCAGTCGTGCGATCCGTCGAGCAGCACCATGTCCACCGGGCCGATGGCGTCCGTCAGGTGGGCGAGCGCTCGGCGCCCGGCGAGCCGCAGCGCGCAGATGATGCCGAAGGCGTCGATCTCGGCCGCCGACGCGTGCCCGACGGCGCGCGCCAGGCCCCATCTGCTCAGGGCCGGCAGCAGTGCCGTGCGCGCGGCGGGGGTGAGGAGCTTGGAGTCCGCGACCCCGCGCGGCGTCGTGCGGGTGCTCGCGTCGACCGCGACCACCCCGACGCTCACCGGCCCGGCCAGCGCGCCGCGCCCGACCTCGTCCATGCCGACCACGACCCGTGCCCCGGCGCCGAGCAGCGCCCGCTCGGCACGCAGCGACGGGGTACGGGAG
>NZ_DATCNW010000022.1:0-10371 GCF_036565025.1 Pengzhenrongella sp. | reverse complement strand
CAACGTCCGAGCGTTGACGTCCTATAGGACGTCAACGCTCGGACGTTACGGGGTGGTCAGTGTCCGGGGCGGGTGCGGGTGCGCGGATCGGCCAGCAGGCGGGCGAGCTGCTCCAGCGTCGGTCGCTGAGAGGACTGGATCTCCCATCGCAATCCGGCGGTGGTGCTGAGTGTCAGCTCGCCGTACAGCATCACGGGAAGGACCGGGTTGGTCGCGTAGCGCCGGTCCGGGCCGCCCTTCACATTCACATAGCGCCAGGTCTGGCCGACCTGCTCGCCGTCGCGTGGGCGTTCGGCAGGTTCCTCGATGAACCGCGTGGTCGCGCTGCTCACGTCGAGCGCCTGGTAGCTCACCTGCGTGAATCGGCGGCCCTCCTCGAGGAGCACGCGGTCCGGCAGAAGATACAGCGTGTGGCGCTCCGCGCGCAGGCTGGGGATCGCGATGTTGCTGACGAGTCCGCGTGCGCCTCGAGCATCCACCTGCAGCTTGCTGCGTTGGATGAGGCTGCTCGCGCCGGCGTTGGCCTTGAAGCCGCGGGTCCCGGTCACCTGCCCGGACGCGGTCCGTCTCCAGAGCCCGGCCGCCTGCCCGGCCGTGGCGGCGGCCTGGACGAGTGCGTCGAACCAGACCTCGTCCTGGTCGTTGATGTCGTAGAACGTCACCACCGAGGTGCGCGCACCGTCGCGAAGCCGCACCCACCAGACCACAGGCACGGCCAGCAGCCAGATGACCCAGCCGTGCGCAAGGACCGATCCGAGCACGAGGGCGATGAGGATCGTGGGCCAGAAGAGGCGACGCCGGCCGGCCGCCTCGTTGAGCTGCGTCACCAGGTCGTCGGCGTCGGTCGGCGCCAGATCGTGGACGGTACTCCCCGTCGTCGCGACCATCACGATGTCCGTCGGGGCGAAGCCCTCGTTGCCCGTCGCCGGCTGCGCGGGACGGACCGCGGGCTGGGTCGATGGTCGGCCGCCAAGGGTCGCCCGGTAGTAGACGCCACCTCGACCCATGTGGACGTAGTTTCCGCGCGGACCGGTCCCGACCCGGAACCCTGGAACGCCCGCGCTCACTCCGAGGCCGGACGAGCTGAGGTTGAACCGGAAGGGTCCCGCCTTGAGGCTCTTGCGGACGTAGAAGCCCATCGGGCACTCCTTGCGCTCAGGGTCGCCGCCGCGGCGAGCCGTGCCAAACGGATCCCCAGTCGCCGGGGTCGTCCACGGGCTTTTCGATTCGGGGGACCACCGGGATCATCTCGCGGTCCTCGGGTCTGGCGGGGGGAAATGGCTCTGACCACATCGCGCGGTGATGGCGAGAGCCGGCGCTGCCGCGCTCGCCGTCGCGGCCCTGATCGGCTCCGCGGCGCTGTCCGGTCCGGCGCCCGCCCAGGCGGCCGAGCAGGTGGCCGCCTGCGAAAGCCGTCGCCGCAAGCGCGGCTCCCGCCGGGGCGGACCTGGCTGACCCGGCGGCCACGCCGTACATGGGCTGGAGCAGTTGGAGCCTGCAGTCCACCAACTACCCGGGAGTGAATCCCGGTGGCGGCGGCAGCTGGATCAGTGCCAAGAACATCCTCATCCTGGCCGTCGGCGCGGACGCCTATCGCGGGGGAGTCGCGCCGATCGTCGGCGCACCCGGCTGCACCACCAAGGACATCGTCTACCCGGACCTGCGGACCACGAACGGCTGGGACAGCAATGACAAGATCGACTACACCAGCCCGTGCTCCCAGGCGTATGCCAACTCGATCGCCAACCTGCTGGCGAGCTGGGGTGTCGACTTCCTGAAGATGGACGGCGTCGGGCCCGGCTCGTTCAAGGGCGGGCCGAACTACGACAACACCGAGGACGTCAAGGCCTGGTCCACGGCGCTGAAGGGGACCGGGCGCCCGATCCAGTTCGTGATCTCCTGGGCGCTCAGCCACCGGCAGGCCGACGTCTGGAAGGCGAACACCAACGGCTGGCGCATCGACACGGACGTCGAGTGTTACTGCAACAGCATCGTGACCTGGGACCAGTCGGTGAAGGGGCGCTGGAACGACGTCGTGCAGTGGATCGACGACGCCGGACCCGGGCACTGGAACAACCTGGACGCCGTCGACGTCGGCGTGGGCGCGATGGACGGCATCACCGAAGCCGAGCGGCAGAGCTACATGACGCTGTGGGCGGTCTCGGCCGCACCGCTGTTCTCGGGCGACGACCTGACCAAGCTCGACAAGTTCGGCCTGTCCCTCCTGACGAACCGTGAGGTCATCGCGATCGACCAGGCCGCCCATCCGGCGCGCCCGGTCAGTCAGAAGACCCCCCAGCAGGTCTGGCACGCGAAGAACCCGAACGGCAGCTTCACCGTCGCGCTGTTCAACCTGGGCAGCGAGCCGGCGAACGTCACGGCGAACTTCCGGGACGTGGGCATCGACGGGGCGGCGTCCGTGCGCGACGTCTGGAAGGGCAAGAAGCTCGGCGTCCTGAGCGACCACGTCAGCGCCACGCTGCCGGCCCATGGCTCGCAGCTCCTGACGATCACCCCGACGTCCCTCGGGGCGACGGCGCCGTCCGTGCCGACCACGGTGCGCGCGACGGACTCGACCGGAACGAGCGTCTCGCTCGCCTGGAAGGCGTCCTCGCCCACGTCCGGCGACTCGAGCTCGACGTCGTACCGGATCTATGACGCGGGCACCGAGGTCGCGCGAACGACGTCGACCGACGTGACCGTCAACGGGCTCTCGCCCTCGACCGGGCACGCCTTCACGGTGCAGGCGTTCGTCGGCGCCGAGAGCTCCGGGCCGAGCACGGCCCTGTCGATCACGACCCCCGGTGCGGCCGGCCGCACGGTGCACGAAGCAGAGGCGCCCGAGAACGTCCTCGAGGGCACCGCGAGCCGCACCGGCTGCGGCGGCTGCTCGGGTGGCGGCAAGGTCGGGAACCTGGGCGGGTCGAGCTCCTTCACCTTCACGTCGGTGCAGGTTCCGGTCGCGGGCGACTACCTGGTGTCGATCGGCTATGTGGACGGGGGCGCAAGCCGGCAGGCCGTCTTCACGGTCAACGGGACGAGCTCCTTCGGGGTCAACTTCCAGGGGTCCAACGACAACGACTGGGACACCGCGCAGACCCAGAACGTGCTCGTGCACCTCGACGCCGGGGTCAACACGATCAAGGTCGGGAACCCCGACTCGTACGTGTCGGACCTGGACGCGGTGACGCTGTAGGTCCGCTGACCGCAGTCGTCGTCCGGCGAGGCCGCTCGTCCGACGTCGTCGTTCTTCTCAGCGTGGTGCCGGGCCCCGTCGAACCTCGGCGGGGCCCGGCGCCGTCCGGCGCGCGGTCCGTGACGGTGCGGGGCCCGCCACGGCCCGCGCGGTGAGCAGGAACCGGCCCGCGCCGGCGCGCAGTCGCGTGCCGCGCCGCCAGACGGCGTTCAGCGATCGCCGCAGGTCGACGTCGCTCAGCGGGACCTCGACGAGCCTGCCGTCGCGGAGCTCGTTCGCGACCGCGAGCTCACTGAGCACCGCCGGATAGCTGCCCGAGCTGACCAGGACCTTGACCGCGGCGTTGGAGTCGAGCTCGACGACCGGGTCGGTCATGGCCGCGCCCACGGCCAGGCGCAGCGTGTCGCGCGTGCCCGAGCCGTCCTCGCGGGAGGCCAGTGGCATCCCCGCGAGCTCCTCGCGGGACACCGGGGTCCGTCGCCGGGCGAGCGGATGGTCCGGTGAGACGACCAGCACGAGGCGGTCGGTCGCCACCGGGCGGCTGAGCAGGTCGGCGGGGACTGTCGGCGTCTCGATGAAGCCGAGCTCGATCTCCCGGGCCCGCAGCGCGGCGATCACGCCCTGGGAGTTGGCCACGCGGAGGTGGACCGAGAGTGTGGCGTCCCGTCGGCGGAACTCGCCGAGCCAGGACGGGGCGAGGTACTCCGCGATCGTCTGGCTCGCGCCGATGTTCAGCTGTTCGGCCGCCCGGGCGGACAGGGCACCGCTGCCCGTCACCAGGGCGTCGGCGGCGTCGACGACGGCGCGGCACCAGCCCGTGACCAGGCGCCCGTGGTCGGTGAGGACCGCTCCGCGGGTGCGCCGGTCGAGCAGCTCGAGGCCCAGCTGGCGCTCCAGGACCTGGATCCGCTTGCTCGCCGACGGCTGGCTGATCTGCTCCGCACGGGCCGCCGCCGAGATGCTGCCGAGATCCGCGACGAGGGTGAGGACCCGCAGAGCCTCGAGGTCGAGGCTCGGGCGGTGGATCGTGGACATCGGGGCTCCTGCCGGGTCGGTTCGACCGGATTCTGGATTCAGCACTGTTTGCATGGCCATAGCCAATGGCTATGACGATATCGCGCTTTCACGGCTACCGGACGAGGCCTTTGAGGGCGAGGGTCGAGGTCGTGAGCAGTCAATGGGAGGTTCAGGAGTCATCGGCGGGTGACGGAGCGCCGGTGGAGACCGACGACGGCGTCGCGCCGGCGGCGCGGGCCTCGCGGTTGCCCGGCCTCGCGCTCGTGTTCGGGGTCGCGGTGGTCGCGGCGGTCGTCGGCCGGATGGTGCCGGTCGTCGGTGGGCCGGTCATCGGGATCGTGCTCGGGATCGCGCTCGCCGCGCTGATCAGGCCGGGCACGCGACTGCGCCCGGGGATCGCGGTCGGCGCCACGACCGTGCTGCAGGGGTCGGTCGTCGTGCTCGGCTCCCAGCTGTCGCTCCTGCAGATCGTCCGGGTGGGCGCCGGGTCGCTGCCCGTGCTGCTCGGGACCCTGTCCGTCGCCCTCGTCGGTGCCTACTGGATCGGACGATGGCTCGGGGTCACGGGCGACCAGCGCACGCTGATCGGCGTCGGGACCGGGATCTGCGGGGCCTCGGCGATCGCGGCGGTCACGCCCGTGATCGGTGCGGCAGGGGTCGACGTCGCCTACGCGGTCTCGACGATCTTCCTGTGCAACATCTCGGCGGTGCTGGTCTTCCCGGTGATCGGGCACCTGCTGGGGATGAGCCAGCACGCGTTCGGGCTGTTCGCGGGCACCGCGGTCAACGACATGTCATCGGTGGTCGCGGTGGCCGGCACCTACGGTCACGCGGCCGCGAACGACGCCATCGTGGTCAAGCTGACGCGGACGCTGATGATCATCCCGATCAGCCTCGCCCTGGCGGCACTGGTAGCGCGGCGCGAGCGCCGGACCGCGGGGAGAGCGCACCGGGTCCGGGTCGGGCGCCTGGTGCCCCGGTTCCTGGTGGGCTTCCTGATCGTCGCCACGGCGAACTCGCTCGGCCTGATCCCGGACGCGATCCACCCTGCCCTGCGCGAGGTGTCGGTCTTCGCAATCATCGTGGCGATGTCGGCCATCGGGCTGTCGACCGACCTGGCCGGCCTCCGCCGCGCCGGTCCCCGCCCCCTGCTCCTAGGCGTCTGTCTGTGGGGCGCCGTCACCCTCGCCAGCCTCGCGCTCCAACACCTCACCGGAACCCTGTAGCCGAGCTCCGGTGAGCTCGCCGCGAGCCCGCAGCCTGCGCACATCCGTGCGTGCTGCGCACATCGGATGTGCGCTGGCAACACCGATGTGCGCAGTCTGCGGTCGGGGACGGGCTTCAGCGGGCTGCCGTCAGGCGGTCACCTCGGCGGTGTCGAACTCGCGCACGTCACCCGCAGCACCCGCGCCGAGGCGAAGTCGAAGAACGGCCCGACCAGGTGCAGCTGACCGGAGGACAGGGCAGCCCTGCAGGTGACGGCGATTTTGGGCGGGAGCCTCACCCGATGGCGCCGTTATCGCACACGGGTTTCAGTCCGCGGCGAGGTCCTCGGTCGCGACCCGTCCGGCGTCGGCCGTGCGGCGCAGGAAGTCCGCGAGCAGGTCGAGCTCGGGGCCGGAGTAGCGCTCGCACAGCTGGTCCATCGAGGAGTTCATGCCCGAGTAGAGGTCGAAGAGCTCCGCGTTCCGCCGGCGCAGCCCACGCACGACGACGGCGCGGCGGTCGGACGGGTCGCGCTCGCGGGCGACCCAGCCGGCGCGCTCGAGCCGGTCGAGGATGCCGGTCATGGTTGCGGGGTGTAGGCCGGCGCGCCGGGCGAGCGCGCTCGGGCTCAACGGGCCGTGCCGGTTGATGAGGTCGAGGCAGTCGAGGTCGACGTCCTTGAGGTCCAGGCGTGCGCCGACGCGGTGGTTCAGCAGGGACAGCGCGATGCTCAGCTCGCGGAGCGACTCCTTGATCGCGACGCCCGAACGCCTGCGGCTGCGCGGGTCGTCATCGACACGTCCGGGTGAGTACCGGACCGTCATCGGTGGGAACGCGCCTCGCGGGTACTCCATCGCGCGTGCCGACGTGGCCGACGCGATGCTCGCCGCGCTCGACGACCCGGCGACGCTCGGGCGACCGGTCGGGATCGCGTACTGACGCGCGTCGGGTCGAGCGAGGCCCGCGCCCCGGGCGAGCTGCCGGGAAGAATTGTGGACGAGGTTTGCCGGACTTTTTCCCCTTTGACCAGCAAGAACGCGGTGGTTGTCCGGATTTGGCTATTTTGTGGAATTCACCGAAGACCGAACGCCGGCGCATTCCGGGGCCTATGGTGGTGGGAGGGTAACAAAAGACGTCAGGCAGCCGGCGCGTTTCTCCCGTTTGGGGGATATACCCGCGAACATCCGGAAGTTGCCATGGATATTGTCGGATCTGTCCACTCAAGGTCAGTCGTGCCCCTGGCCGGTCCGCTCACCCGGCGCGAGCTCGTCGTCCTCGCACGACTTGCGGACGACGTCACGCTCGAGCAGATCGCCTCGACGCTGTGGGTCTCCCGCAACACCGTGAAGTCCCAGGTCCGCAGCCTGTACCGCAAGATCGGCGTGTCGACCCGCGCCGAGGCCGTCGCGTGGGCGGCGTCGACCGGGCGGGCCGGCTAGGCCCGAGGCGGCGCGAGTCGCGACGACACCGCGATCGTGACCACCCCGTCCCGCTCAGGGGGCAGGGGCACGTGCGCGATCGGGACGACCGCATAGAGATCGCCGATCTGCGACGTGTCGGTGCCCGGGGGCTGCAGGGTCACCGTCGCGGCGGAGCCGACCAGCTCGGCGCGGACGCGCTGCCCGCTCGAGGTCGCGCCCGTGATGACGCGAGCGAGCGCGGGGATCGTCGGGTCGCTCCACCCAGGTGTCTGCGCCCGGGGCTCGAGGCGGCCGATGAGCCGCCACGCGCCGCCTGGCAGCTGGCCGGAATCTTCGTGAACGAGGATCCGGTCTCCGGGCAGGAGCGTGCCGATCGTCGCGCTGAGGGTCTGGGTCGGGCCGTGGGGGAGCATCGCGACCACGCGGGTCGGTGACTCCCACTCGCGCACGATCGCGGTCGCGAGCGAGGGCGGCGGCCACGGCAGCTCTCGCTCGCGGGTCGGGCGCAGCGTCACGACGGGAAAGTCGCGCTTGGGGGTGCCCGGTTGGAGGCCGACGACGAACAGCGCGTGGGTCGCCCCGACGGTGCGGTCCGCGGAGTCGGGAGGATCGTGCCAGATGCCGCCCGCTCCCGTGCGTTCGTGGATGAGGCGTAGCCGCGAGCCGTGGGGATCCCACGAGCGAACCTTGAACGACATCCTGCTCGCGGCCGCGGCCGCGGTCGTGAGCCAGGTGCTGATCTCCTGTCGTAGCTGGTGGCCGTAGAACCTGCCGTGCGCGCCCTCGCACGAGATCCGGATGGCGTTCTCACCGAGGAGCAGCCAGGACGAGTCCGGTCGGGTGTCGACCGTCGCGTTCGCGGCCGCATAGATGGGCACCCCCAGGTCCTGCGCGAACTCGTAGGCGGGGATGAGGTCCATGTCCTCGGAGAGCACGACGATCGCCTGCGCGCGCGTGCGGCCCGCGGCGATCTCGTGGGCGCTCCGCGCGATCTGCATCGCACACAGCACGTCGACGAGCTTCTCCTGGACGCTCCCGCGTCGCTCGATCAACCGGCCCACCAGCGCGTGCCCGATCGGGCTTGCGTTGACTGTCGCCGCGAATGCGGCGTTGGCCTCGAGCCCCCGGCTCAGCCGCGCGGAGGGGTTCGACGCCGTCGTCGTCGTCGCGATCCCGACGTAGACGTCGACCACGTCGAAGCCGTACGGCCGCAGGGCCTCGACCACGCCGCCGACGACGATCCGGCGGCCGGCCCCGAACTGGCGACGGGAGGCGCCCCAGAAGTTGCGCGAGTCGACGACGACGACGGCGGGTGTCAGGGTCGACGCGCTCGCCACGGCCAACGCGGTTACGCCAGGCCCAGGCGCGCGTCGGCGTCGTCGGGCGACTCGCCGTCGTACGCCGCACGCAGCTGGGCGATCTCGATCTTGCCCATCGCCAGCATCGCCCGCATGACCCGGCTCGACCGGGCGGGATCCGGGTCGGCGAGCAGCTCGAGCACGTAGCGCGAGACGTCCAGGATCCTCGAGTTCTTGAAGATCGAGACGTAGTGCTCGGCGGCCTTCTCGGCCTGGTCGTCGAACCACAGGAAGGGGGTGATCGCCGCCATCGCATCCTCCGTACGTCGTCGCAGGCGGGGTGGTGATTTCATCGTAGCCAGGGTCGGCCGGGTGCCGCGAGGTGGGCTCAGCTCTCCGCGAACGCTCAGTTCTCCGCGAGCACCGAGAGGATGTTGCCGGCCGGATCCTTGAACCACGCGATGTCCGGCCCGTGCCCGCGCATGATCCCCTTCTCGTCCTCGCCGAAGCCGTACCTCTCGAACTCGACGCCGCGCGCCACCAGTTCGTCGACGGCCGACTCGACGTCGGGCACCGGGAAGTTGAGGATCGTGAACGTCGCCGGGATGTGGCCCTCCTTGGGGTAGACAAGGATTCCTCGGTCACCCGCTAGCTGCAGGCGGAGCATTCCGTTCTCCTCGGACAACGCAATTCCGAGCGTCTGGGCGTAGAACTGCCGCGCGTTGTCCAGGTCGTCCACCGAGAATCCACTGAATGCCTTGGTGTGCTCGAACATTGATGCTCCCTCTCCAGCGGCGACACGACGATGTGCAGGACTGACGCGCTTCGACCGTATCCGCCTCGGGACCTCACGCGTCCACCCGGGCGGCGTCCTGCCCGACGCCGTCCCAGCGTTCGGAGACGACGCTGAACCCCTCGGTGCCCGGGCGCGGCGTGTTGTCGAGGTGGTGCCACTCGGCCGCGAGGTACTGCACCTCGACGTCGGCGCGGTCGGCGGCGATCAGCGCGCCGAACGCCATGCTCCGACGGCCCTTGGTCACGTCGACGACGATCTCGGAGGCGTGCAGGCCGTGCCGCTCCATCCAGTCGATCGCCTCGGTGACCGACTGCTCGACGTCGCCCATCGCCTCGGCCTCGTTCCGGTCCCAGACCCGGATCCGGCTGGCGGCCACGGCGTGCCCGGACACGGCCATCAGCGGGCCGAGGAGCGCGGGCACCACGCCCCGCACCTCCGACTCCGGGGTCGCGATCAGGGCGAGGTACTCGAGCCGCGCGGCGGTCGTGAGCAGCCGGGTGAAGGTCGTGCCCGGATCCGCCGAGTCCAGCCCGACCAAGACGACCAGGCCTCGGCGTGCCGCGAGCTTCGCGGTGCCGGGCTGATCCAGTCGCGCCGGGCGCAGCGAGGCCGCGAACCGGTGCTGCCAGCGGACGAACAGGACCGTGGTCACCGCCGCCGACACCACGACCGTCGCCCACAGGCCCAGCTCGCCGAACTCCGCCGCCGACCAGGACGTGAGCGCGTTGACCAACAGATAGAAGGTCGCCGCCGCGGCGGCGACCAGTCCGGACGGGATCCCGGCGACGTGCCGGACCCGAGCCAGGGCCAGGCGCATGAGAAGCCTCCGAGTCCGCCGTCGCGACCCGTGAACAGGCCGTCCAGCAGTCCCGACCCTAGACCTGTCGGAGGTTCGGTCTCGCAGGTCCCGGGCCCGGCGGGGCGGTGAAACTGGGCAGAAACGTGCGGGAAACCCGATCGGACTAGGTTCGCCGTACGCCACCTGGAACAAAGGGAACTCATGCTGCGAACCACCGCTCGGCAAGCCACCGAAGAAGAAGCCCGCACTGATGCGGAGCCGCGGTCGCTCGCGTGGATCGCGCGCCTGGTGAGCCTCGACACCACCAGC
Source organism: Pengzhenrongella sp. (assembly GCF_036565025.1). Classification (NCBI taxonomy): domain Bacteria; kingdom Bacillati; phylum Actinomycetota; class Actinomycetes; order Micrococcales; genus Pengzhenrongella; species Pengzhenrongella sp. The sequence goes on along the minus strand of NZ_DATCNW010000022.1, from coordinate 329 downwards.
CGGGGGTCGAACCTCGAGCTCATCGAGGTCGTGGCGACCGAGCTGCGGCGTCTCGGGCTGACGCCCACGATCCTGCCGAACGAGGACGGGACCAAGGCCAATCTCGTCGCGACCATCCCCGCGCACGACGGCGGGATCGACGGCGGGATCGCGCTGTCCGGGCACACCGACGTCGTGCCGGTCGACGGTCAGGACTGGCACACCGACCCGTTCGCCCCGCAGGTCCGCGACGGGCGGCTGTACGGGCGCGGCACGTGCGACATGAAGGGCTTCCTCGGCGTGGTGCTGGCCGCGCTGCCGGACCTCGTCGCGGCGCCGCTGCGCGAGCC
>NZ_DATCNW010000021.1:0-19949 GCF_036565025.1 Pengzhenrongella sp. | reverse complement strand
TGACAGCGGACACGAGAAACTTCCCGGAGGCGGCCAAATAGTTGCCCGGTGGCGGACATGAAAGTTGCCCGCTGGCGGTCATGAGATCTGCCCGACACGACGTTCGTTGCCTCGCCGCTTGCGGCGGTTGAGGCCCCTCCTGGGGTGCGGTTGGCGGTGCTGATGCGCCGTTCGCCCCCAGGAGGGACACCGTGAAGTCTGCCGAGGAGATCATGAACATGTTGGAAGCTTTCGACTTGACCGGGTCGTTACGTGATGCCGGGGAGTTGGCGGGGGTCTCGCACCACACCGTGGCGCGGTATGTCGCGGCGCGGGACGCGGGCGGGTTGTCTGATCGTTACGCGCCGCGCCCGCAACTGATCGACGGCCACTTGGCGAAGGTCGAGGAGTGGGTCGAGCGGTCCAAGGGCAAGGTCCGCGCGGATGTGGCCCACGACAAGCTCGTCGCGTTGGGCTTCACGGGTTCGGAGCGCACCACGCGCCGGGCGGTCGCGGTGGTGAAGGCGAGCTACCGGGTCGGTCGGGTCCGGGTGCATCGCCCGTGGGTGACCGAGCCGGGGATGTGGATCCAGTACGACTTCGGCGACGGGCCGATGATCGACGGGGTCAAGACGACGTTGTTCGTCGCGTGGTTGGCGTGGTCGAGGTTCCGGGTGGTGTTGGCGATCAGGGACAAGACGTCGCCGTCGGTGATGGCGGCCCTGGACGTGACGATGCGCCGGATCGGCGGTGCGCCGACGTATGTCCTGACGGACAACGAGAAGACGGTCACGGTCGAGCACGTCGCCGGGATGGCGGTGCGCAACCCGGCGATGGTCGCGTTCGCCCGCCACTATGGCCTGACTATCTACACCTGCCAGCCCGTGGACCCGGCCTCCAAGGGCGGTAGTGAGTCGTCGGTGAAGGTCGCCAAGGCGGACCTGGTCCCCAAGGACACGAACCTGCTTGAGGCGTACGCGTCGTTCGCGGACCTGGAGGACGCGTGCGTCGCGTTCTGCGCGATGGTCAATGCCCGCGAGCACCGCGTGACCCGGCGGGTTCCGGACGTGATGCTCGCCGAGGAGCGAGTTCGCCTGCACCCGATCCCGGCCGACCCGCACACGGTCGCGTTCGGGGTCACGCGCACGGTCCCGGCGAAGATGCCGATGGTCACGTTCGACTCCGGGCAGTACTCCGTGCCGCACCTGCTGCTCGGGGAAACGGTGTGGGTACGGGTGCACGGGCGCGGCGCCGACGAGCAGGTGGTCATCGTCCACGTCGGGCCTACCGGCCCCCTGGAGGTCGCCCGTCACGACCGCGCGACCCCGGGCAGCCCGCAGATCACCGACGCCCATTTCCCGCCCCCACCTGCGGGAGCACTCGGGCGGGTCCCCCTGGCCCGGAACGTGGCCGAGGCCGCGTTCTTGTCCCTCGGAGACGGCGCGAGGGCGTGGTTGGCCGAGGCCGCCGCGGCCGGCACGACCAAGATGCGGATGAAGATGGCCCAAGCCGTCGAGCTCGCGAAGCTGTTCCCCCGGACCGAGGTCGACTGGGCGCTGGGACACGCGGCGGTCCATGCCCGGTTTGCCGAGGCGGATCTGTCCTCGATCCTGGACCACCACCACGCGATCACGGCGGCCGGGCCGGCCAACCAGGCCTCCGAGGACCGTTCCCTGACCCAGGGCACCGGTGGCTGGGCCGCACTGGGCTCCTCGGCGTTCGGCCCGTTCACCGAGCCCGACCTGTTCGAGGCCGCACCGTGACGGCCACGACCCGGGCGCGGGACGCGTCCGTGCCGGTCGCCGGGGTTCCGACCGCACCGCCGCTACCCGAGGACGTCCAGGCGTTGCTGCACAAGCTGCGGTTGCCGCACATCCGCCGCCACGCCCCCGACGTCGTGGCCACCGCGAAGGCCCAACGGTGGGAACCGGTCGAGGTGCTCCGCGCCCTGCTCGTAGAGGAGCACGCTGGGCGCGCCCGGTCCGCACTGGCCACCCGCCGCGCCGCCGCCGCCTTCCCTACGGGCAAGACGTTCGACGCGTGGCAACCCGACGCGTCCTCGATCCCCGCCCCGACCCAACAAGCCCTGCGGACCCTGGAATGGGTCCACCGCCGGGAGAACCTGGTGATCTGCGGACCGTCGGGGACGGGCAAGACGTTCCTGCTCGAGGCCCTCGGCCAACAGGCCGTCGAACAGGGCCTGCGCGTCGCGTGGTTCACCCTGGAGGACCTCGGCACCCTGCTGCGCCGCCACCGCGCGGACGACTCGGTGACCAAGGCCATCGCCCGGGTCCTGCGCGCCGACATCATCGTGGTCGATGACATCGGGCTGTTGCCGGTATCGCAGGACGCGGCCGAGGGTCTCTACCGGCTCGTCGACGCCGCCTACGAGAAACGCTCCATCGCGATCTCGTCCAACCTGCACCCCGCCGCGTTCGACGAGCTGATGCCCAAGACCCTCGCGACCGCGACCGTCGACCGGCTCCTGCACCACGCCCACGTCTGCCAAACCAGCGGCGAGAGCGTGCGCCAGGCCCAGGCCCTCGCCGGCCAGGGGGTGAGTCCGTTGAGCTGACGAGCCGGCCGGTGATGGTCAGCAGTGGGCAGATCTCATGGCCATCACCGGGCAGTTTTCGTGACCGTCACTGGGCAGGGTTTAAGACCGCCTCTGGGCAGATCCCCATGGCCCTTGACACAGGCAGTCACCGCAGCCCGTGGGAGCCGCGATCTCGTCCATCGCGGCAGGGTCCGCAAGGAGCCCGGCCCACGGGCTGTTCCCTGCCCGGATAACGGCCCGGATAACGGCCCGGCGGCGCCGCGGTGAGAGAGTTCAGGCATGGTCGAGCTGAAGAGTCACGAAGAGATCGAACGGATCCGGGTGGCCGGCGGGTTCGTCGCGAGCGTCCTGGCCGGGGTGCGGGAGAAGGCCGCCGTCGGGGTGAGCCTGCTCGAGCTGGACGCGCACGCGCACGCGATGATCGACGCCGCGGGGGCCCATTCGGTCTACCTCGGCTACCACCCGTCGTTCGGCGCGATGCCGTACCCCGGCGTGCTGTGCACGTCCGTGAACGACGCCGCCCTGCACGGCCTGCCGTCCAGCTACGTGCTGGCCGACGGCGACCTGCTGAGCATCGACTTCGCCGCGGAGCTCGGCGGCTGGGTCGCGGACTCGGCCCTCTCGTTCCAGGTCGGCACGCCCGACGCGGAGTCCGCCCGCCTGATCGACGTCACCGAACGGGCTCTCGCGGCCGGTATCGCGGCGGCCAAGCCGGGCGCGCGGATGGGGGACATCTCCAGTGCGATCGGCCAGATCGGCCGGGACGCCGGCTTCGGGATCAACGCCGACTTCGGCGGCCACGGCGTCGGGCGCACCATGCACGAGGACCCGCACGTGCCGAACCTGGGCCGCGCGGGACGCGGCCTCCCGCTGCGCCCCGGCCTGGTGATCGCCATCGAGCCCTGGTTCATGGCCGGCGGCGACGGCTACCACATCGACCCCGACGGCTGGACGATCCGCTCGGCCGACGGCTCCCGCACCGCCCACGCCGAACACACCATCGCGGTAACGGAAGACGGCCCCGTCATCCTTACCCCCCGAGTCCCCTCCGCGTCCTGACCGGTGAACCCCAGCCGCCGAGATAGAACCTCCGCGCCGAGGTAGCGCACTCCAGCGCTCTACCTCGTCGCGCGGGTACTACTTCGCGGGGGTTGGCGTGGCAGGGTCGGGGCATGTCTTTGTTTGCTGCGTTTGCGCCTGAGGTGCATGGGGAGATCGTTCCGCGGGTGGTGGTGCGGCGGGCGGTGCCGGCGGACCTGTCCGGGATCCTCGGGATCGACGCGGTGCGCGGTCCGCTCAAGCCGGGACACCCGCAGCGGGTGCTCGACCAGATCACCGACCTGGCGACGTTCACGATCGTGGCGCAGATCGACGAGCTCGTGGTCGGCTCCTCGATGGCGCGGTGGTGGTCGGGGTACGAGAACGCCCCCGACGGGTACTACGTCTCGGGCGTGACCGTGCAGCCGGCCTGGCGGCGGCACCGGATCGGCGACGGGCTGCTGACCGAGTTGCTGACCTGGATCTGGCAACGTGAGGACAGTGCCTGGAGCGTGATCAACGCGCAGAACCTGCCCTCGCTGGCGCTGCACGAGCGCCGCGGCTTCCGCGAGGTGGCCCGCGGGCGGACGCTGGCCGGCATCACCTTCGTGGGCGGCGCGGGCGTGCTGCTGCAGGCGGTGCGCCCATGAGCGCGGCGGGCGGGTCGGGTGGGCCGTCGGGCGATGCCGGCCGGCCGCCGTTCCGGGTGATGGCCGTGTGCACCGGCAACATCTGCCGCTCGCCGATGGCCGAGGTCGTGCTCCGGGACCGGTTCGAGGCCGCCGGGCTGGGGAGGCGGGTCGTGGTCGACTCCACCGGGATCAGCTCCGAGGAGCGCGGCGACCCGATCGACCACCGCGCGCGCAGGGTGCTCGCCGAGCACGGCTACCCGGTGCCGGTCCGGGCCGCCCGGCGGATCCGCGCGAGCGACCTCACCGCGTCCGACCTCGTGCTCGCGATGACCTCCGTGCACGCCCGGGCCCTGCGCCACCTCGCCGGGGCCGACGACGCCGTCGTGCGCCGGGTCGTGATGTACCGCGCGTTCGACCCGGTCGCGCCGCGCGTCGCCCGCGGCGAGAGCGAGCACGTGCTGGACGTGGACGACCCCTGGTACGGCGGCGCGGAGGACTTCGAGGACTGCCTGGCGCAGATCGAGGCCGCGGCGGACGGCGTCGTCGGGCGGGTGCGGCAAGCGCTCGCGGAGCGGGACGGTGAGCCGACGAGCTGAGTCCCCCGGCGCGTCGTCGGGCATCGGCGGTGCGTGCGGATCTGGGTCAGAGCCAGTGATTGCGCCGGAACTGCGAGTGCAGGACGACGCAGATCCCGCCGATGACGGCGAGCACCCCGAAGTACCCGTAGTGCCAGGTCAGCTCGGGCATGTACCGGAAGTTCATGCCATAGATCCCCGCGATCGCGGTCGGCACCAGGGCGATCGCCGCCCAGGCCGAGATCTTGCGCATGTCCTCGTTCTGCCGCACGGTGACCCGGCTCTGCTCGACCGCGACCCGCGCGAGATCCGCCTGCAGCACGGTGGTCAGCAGGTGGTCGTAGCCCTCGATCGCGTCGGCGGCCCGCAGCACGTGGTCGTGCACGTCCCGGAAGTACGGCCGTGCCTCTTCGCTGATCCACATCACGTCGCCGGTGACCAGGTGCTGCAGCGGCATCGCGAGCGGGATGACGGCGCGCCGGAACTCCAGGACCTCCCGCTTGAGCTTGTAGATGCGCTCGCCGTGCTCCCCGTCCTCGACCCCGAAGACCTGGTCCTCAATCTGGTCGATGTCGACGCCGATCGCCTCCACGACCTCGAGGTACCCGTCCACGACGTGGTCCAGCGCCCGGTACAGGACGCCGCCCGGACCGTGCGCGAGCAGCGTCGCGTTCGTCTCGAGCTCCCGGCGGACCGTCGCCGGGATGTCGGAGACGCCGTGCCGGACCGTGATGACGAAGTGCTTGCCGAGGAAGACCGCGAGCTCGCTGAGCTCGACGACCTCGTCGTGGTCGACATAGCGGGCCGGTTTGACGACGGCGAACGTCATGTCGCCGTAGCGCTCGAGCTTGGGGCGCTGGTGGGCGCGGACGGCGTCGTCCACGGCGAGGATGGGCAGCCCGAAGGTGTCGGACAGGTCGAGGAACTCCGCGGCGGTCGGTTCGAACAGGCCGATCCAGACGAAGCCCCCGGTGGCCTGCGCCTCGCGCAGCGCACCCTCGACGTCGGCGATCCCGTGCCGGCCCCGGCCGTCGGTGTAGAGCGCGCAGTCAACTATCACCGCTCGAGGTTAGTCGGCTCCGGTCCGGGGCCCCGCGCGGGGGAGGATGGCGTCATGAAGGTCTCCCGCCGTGCCCACGTCCCGCCGTTCGCCGTGATGGAGATCATCGCGGCCGCCAACGCCCGCCGCGCCGCGGGGCAGTCGGTGCTCAACCTGTGCGCGGGCGAGCCCTCGACGGGGGCGTCCGACGTCGTGCGCGACCTCGCCGCGAAGCTGCTCGCGGAAGGGGATCTCGGCTACACCGAGTCCCTCGGCGCGCCCGTGCTGCGCCGGGCGATCGCCGGGCACTACAAGCGGTGGTACGGCCTCGACATCGACCCCGCGCGGGTGGCAGTCACCACCGGCTCCTCGGGGGCGTTCCTGCTCGCGTTCCTCGCCGCGTTCGACGCCGGCGACCGGGTCGCGCTCGCGCGGCCCGGGTACCCGGCGTACAAGAACATCCTCACGGCGCTGGGCTGCGAGGTGGTCGAGCTCGACTGCGGGCCCGAGTCCCGCTACCAACCGACGGTCGCGCAGCTCGAGGCGCTCGACGAGGTCCCCGACGGCCTGATGATCGCCAGCCCCGCCAACCCCACCGGCACCATGATCACCCCCACCGAACTGTCCGCCCTAGCCACCTGGTGCGCCACCAACGGCGTCCGCCTAATCAGCGACGAGATCTACCACGGCATCACCTACGACTCCGCCGAGCGCGGAGTAACCGCCCTTCCGCAAGCGCGTTCCGGGGCGGTTACTCCACTCTCGGCGAAGGGGTTCTCGGCGGCGGCGTTTCTAGAGTCCGGGGTTGTGGTGGTGAACTCGTTCTCGAAGTACTGGGCGATGACGGGGTGGCGGCTCGGCTGGCTGGTGCTGCCGGCGGACCTGGTCGCGCCCGTCGATGCGCTCGCCGGGAACGTCGCGCTGTGCCCGCCGGCGCTCGCCCAGCACGCGGGCGTAGCCGCGTTCAGCCCCGCCGGGTACGCGGCCGCCGAGGAGAACGTCGTGCGGTACACCGCGTGCCGCGAGCTGCTGCTGTCCCGGCTGCCCGAGCTCGGCTGGGGCCGGGTGGCCCCGGCCGACGGCGCGTTCTACCTGTACGCCGACATCTCCGCGTCGGGACTCGACTCGATCACCTGGTGCGCGCGGCTGCTCGACGAGGCCGGGGTCGCGCTGACCCCCGGGACCGACTTCGACGTGGTCGACGGCGCGTCGTGGGTGCGGTTGTCGTTCGCGTCGTCCGTGGAGGTCGTGGGGGAGGCCATCGACCGGATCGTCGCGTGGCAGCGCACGCTCTGAGCGCCCGCCGCTAGCTGCGGACCAGGACCGGGACGCGCGCCGAGGCGACTGAGGAGCCGGCCACGTTCTTGGCGCTCACCGCGACGTAGTACGCGCGGCCGGCCACCAGCGCCGCCGTCGTGCAGGTGCGGGCGGTACCCGGCGCGACGCACATGGTCACCACGACGGTGCTCGTCAAGCTCGCGTAGACGCGGGCGACGTACTGGCTGATCGGCGCACCACCGGTCGACGTCGGCGCCGCCCAGGTCGCGACGATCCGGCGGGCCGTCGACGTCGCATGCACCGACCGCGGCACTCCCGGCGTCGTGCGCGGGGTGGCGCCGACCCGAGCGCTCGCCACGCTCATGCCGGAGGCGTTGATCGCGGCGGCGGACACCCAGTACGGCGTGCCGTTGACCAGGCCGGTGAGCGTGCAACCCAGCGGGGTGCCGGTCGAGGTGCAGACCCGGACGGGGACGCCGCCGGACGCGTCCCGATAGGCGGACACCCGGTAGGAGGAGATCGCGGTGCCGCCGGCCGACGCCGGCGCTGTCCACGCCGCGGCGAGGGAGCCGTTGCCCGGCGTGAGGTGCAGTGACTGCGGCGCGGTCGGTGTCGCGCCCGGCGTCCCGGCCACCCGCACCGCCGTGCCCGGGCCCTCCCCGAGCGCGTTCGTCGCGCTGACCGCGACGAAATAGGGCACGTCGTTGGTCAGGCCGGGGATCGTGCAGCGCAGCAGAGTCGTGGTGGTGCATCGTCCGGCCACGGTGCCGTCGCTGGCGGCGGTGAACGCCCGCGCGGTGTACGACGTCGGTGCCAGGCCGAGTGGCGGGACGACCGGACTGGTCCAGGACGCGCTCAGCCCGCCCGCCCGGGGTGCGGCGGCGACGCCCGGCGGGCGATCGGGGACCGTGGCGTCGGGGGACGCGTCGGACGCCTGGTTGAGGACGTCGACCCGGTGCACGGAGAAGCCGATGTCGGGGACGTCGATGCTGACCCCTTCGTTCTGCAGCGCGACGGTCGCCGGGATGCTCACCGACTCGCCGCCCTCGCTGCTGATGACGTCGAAGCCGACAGCCGCGGCGGCCTCCGCGGTGGTGGCGAGGGAGGTGAAGTACGTCGGCGGGATCCAGGCGTTGAACGAGCCGCGGACCGGGTTGCCGGTCGGGTCGAGGTGCGGGTTGCCCAGGGCGGACATGTACCAGGACGGCTGGTCGCCGCCGGTGAAGCTGACCGAGTTCGGCCGCGCCTCCGCGTTGGTCGCGATGTACATCCCGTCCATGGCCGTCGTGTAGGGCTCGCCCCAGGTCGCCAGGTCCTGGGTGTTGCCGGAGAAGCGGTAGCCGCCGACGTCGCCGATGGTGTCCTCGTCGCCGCAGCTGGTGCCGCTGAAGCACGAGCCGGTCAGGTCGCCGAACACCCAGTCGATGTGGACGGGCTTGCCGGTGATCGTCAGCGTCGTGTTGCCGAGATCGTCCACGCTGCGGAGAATCGTCATCCCCTTGGCGAGCGCCATCGTGTAGCGGGGCGCGAACTGCCCGACCCGCAGGACGAGCCGGACGTCGCCGCCGCGGATCTCGGGTGTCGCGGAATCGCCGTCGAGGCCGTTGATGGCCCAGTTGAACGACAGGACGCCGTTGCCGCCGTCGAGCCCGCTCGCCCACGCGGACAGGCCCAACCCGGCCAGGGGCGACTCGTCGGCGCCCACCGGGGTGAGCGCGGCGTCCGCGATGCAGTACTGCGCGTCGGCGTCGGCGCACGTGGGCCACGCGTCGGTCGGCCATCCCTCTGGCGCGTCCGCGTTTGCCGGCGCGGCGCTCAGCCCGGCGGCGGTGAAGGCCAGCGCCACGGCGATCGCGAAACTGCGGCCCCGTCGACTGAGGGAAAGGTGCGACACGGGGGCCTCCTGCGGTGGCGAACGGGGTCAGTGCTGTTATCGGCGGCGGCGGAGGCCGATGAGTGCGCTGCCTTGATGGCTCAGCGCAAGCGGGTGACGCCAACCGAATGAGGGGTTGGCGGAGCGATCGAGCCGCATCGAGGATCGGATGGGGTCACTCCTCCGGACCGGCAGTTCGACATGGTCGACGGCGCGTCCTCGGTGCGGGGGTCGTTCGCGTCGTCGGTCGAGGTCCTGAGCGAGGCGGTCGACCGGATCGGCGCGCACGGTCTGGATCGGGGGCGGTCTCTGGCGGCCGCGGCCCTCTGGTTGCAGCCGATCGGCGCCAGGGCGCACTTTCGCCGCAACCAGCGCTGCAACCAGCCAGACAACAGCCCGAATTCCGAGGCGAGAGCGCAGGTCAGGCTGCGGAGCCCGGACCTGTGCGGTGGCGGGGGTATGCGTCGCCGCAGGGCGCAGGGCGCAGGGCGCAGGGCGGGCCCGCGGGGCTCGAATCTGTGCGCTGACACGCGAATTCGTCGCCGCAGGGCGCCGCCGGGCTCGGTTTCGCGCGCGTTGACGGTCATCGGACGCTCAGTGCATCGCTCAGTGCAGCGAATGTGCGCTATGGGTGCACGTTGGATGCACTGAGCGACGCACTGAGCGACGCACGCCGGCCGGAACAGCCTCGTCCCGACGGTGGGACCCGCGGCAAACCGAACCCGAACGAGTGCCGCCTCGTCCCCGATCGCGGGCCGGAATCCGACGCCCGGGACTCGGTCCGGGCGGGTCGGGGCGTTGTGACGCGACCGGTGGAACGGATCGGGGCCGCGAGACATTGGACGGGGAACAGGTCGGGCAGATGCTCGGTCGCCAACGGACGGATGTGCCCATGAAGTGCCCCACCGACGTCGACGTCGATCTGGTGATGTCCGAACGCCAGGGTGTCGAGATCGACTACTGCCCCAGCTGCCGCGGAGTCTGGCTCGACCGCGGCGAGCTCGACAAGATCCTTGACCGAGCAGCCACCGCCGGCGCAACCGCGGCTGCCGCGGCTCCGGCTGCCGCTCCCGCTGCCGCCCCGGCCCCGAGTTCCGCCGCCGCCGCGGCCTCCGCGCTGAAGTCGGCTGCCTCGCAGTTCGCGGCCTCGCGATCGGGCCAGCGGGACGACACCCGCGCGGACCCGCGCTACGACACCCGCGCGGACCCGCGGTACGACACGCGATCAGACTCGCGCTCGGACTCGCGGTACGACCCGCGCTACGGCGACGGCGATCGCGACCGCTACCGCGGCGACCGCGATCACGACGACCGCGACCGATTCGGAAAGAAGAAGAAGAAGGAGTCCTGGCTGGGAGACCTCCTCGACTTCGGCTGACCTGGTTTCGACGAGGACCCCGGCGCCCCAGCCGTAACGGTCGGCGTCCGGAACCGTGCGGATTGATCCGTCCGTGCGGAGCATGGTGCACACGTGACCGAAATGACCCACTGGACAGACAGATCGGTCAACTCCTGTCCCAGCAGTCCCATGCTCCGCACGGACGGAAAGTGCCACCGCTCCCCACAGACAGATCCGAGCGTCTGACGGGAGTGGCGGGCGACGGAATTCGCAACACGCCCTGCGGTGTGCGAGTTCGGCATAGACCTGGCGAATTCGGTGGCGGTTCGGGCGGCCCGACGGCGCGCTGGGAACCGCCGTCGGGCGGGGTAGGGGAAACCCGCGGGCTCCCGTACTCTGGCGCGAGAAGAACAACCGAATATCTGCTGCTCGAGCCGCGGCGGGAGAGCCCTCCCGCGCGCCGCGTGGGCGACTGGTCGCACCGGTCGCCCGCGCGACCATCGGCGAGGCGCCGAAGGAGCAACCCTCCCCGGGAAACTCTCAGGCCCCCGTACCGCCGTGGCGAGGCAACTCTGGAAAGCGGCCCCGCAGCCAGCGCGGCCCACCGACGGTGCAAGCCGGCGCGCCCCGGCCTGAAAAATGGCAATGGCGGACCGGTGAAAACTCTCAGGTCGACGGCTCGCGCCGCCGGATGACAGAGCGGGGAGGCCACCCGCCTAGTTCCGGCACCCCGCCGGACGTCCACCGGAGCCGCACCGTGATCGAGACCCCCGACGCCATCCAGACCGCCGCAACGGTCGACGAGCTCGCGCACCGCACTGATGCGGCCGCCGACTTCGCAGATCGGCACATCGGCCCGCGCGGCTCGCAGACCGCGCACATGCTCGCCCAGCTCGGCTACGACTCCCTCGACGCGCTCGTCGACGCCGCCGTCCCCGCCTCGATCCGCTCCGACCGGCCGCTCGACCTGCCGGCCGCGCGCAGCGAGGAGGAGGTCCTCGCCGAGCTCCGCGCGATCGCCGCGAAGAACACCGTGATGACCCAGATGATCGGGCTCGGCTACTCCGACACGTTCACCCCGCCGGTGATCCGCCGCAACGTGCTCGAGTCGCCCGCCTGGTACACCGCGTACACGCCCTACCAGCCGGAGATCTCCCAGGGCCGGCTCGAGGCGATGCTCAACTTCCAGACCATGGTCGAGGACCTGACCGCGCTGCCGATCGCGAACGCCTCGCTGCTCGACGAGGCCACCGCGGTCGCCGAGGCCGCGACGCTCATGCGCCGCGCGGTCAAGGGACGCCCCGACGGCGTCGTCGTGCTCGACGCCGAGTGCCTCCCCCAGACCATCGCCGTCACCCGCGGCCGCGCGGACGCGATCGGGCTCACCGTCGTCGTCGCTGACCTGACCGACGGGCTGCCGTCCGGGCTCGGCGGCGCGGACGGCATCATCGGCGTCGTGCTCCAGCAGCCCGGCGTATCCGGAGTGGTGCGCGACCTGCGGGGCGTCGTCGGGCAGGCGAAGGCGGCGGGCGCGCTCGTCACGATCGCGGCCGACCTGCTCTCTCTCACGCTGCTCACCCCGCCCGGCGAGCTCGGCGCCGACGTCGCGGTCGGCAGCACCCAGCGCTTCGGCGTGCCGCTGTTCTACGGCGGACCGCACGCCGCGTACATGGCCGTGCGCACCGGGCTCGAGCGCACGATCCCCGGCCGGATCGTCGGCGTCTCGATCGACGCCGACGGCGACAAGGCCTACCGGCTCGCGCTGCAGACCCGTGAGCAGCACATTCGTCGCGAGAAGGCGACGAGCAACATCTGCACCGCGCAGGCGCTGCTCGCGATCGTCGCGTCGATGTACGCGGTCTACCACGGGCCCGACGGCCTGCGCGCGATCGCGCTGCGGGTGCACGAGCGCGCGGCCACGCTGGCCGCCACGCTGCGCGCGCTCGGCGTCCGGGTCGAGCACGACGCGTTCTTCGACACCGTCCGCGCGGTCGTCCCGGGCCGGGCACTGGACGTCGTGGCGGCCGCCGCCGCGCGGGGCATCAACCTCTGGGCGACCGACGACGACCACGTGCAGATCGCGTGCGACGAGACGACGACGGCCGACCATGTCGCGACCGTGGTCCTCGCGTTCGTCGTCGTCGACGCGGGGGGCGAGGTCCCGCTGGGAGCGGAGCGGATCGAGGCGTCCCTCAAGCCGGCGCTGCCGGACTCGGCCCTGCGCACCAGCGAGTACCTGACGCACCCCGTGTTTCACGTGAATCGTTCCGAGACCGCGATGCTGCGCTACCTGCGCCGGCTCTCAGACCAGGACCTCGCGCTGGACCGCACGATGATCCCGCTCGGCTCGTGCACCATGAAGCTCAACGGCACGGCTGAGATGGAGCCCATCTCCTGGCCCGAGTTCGCCTCGATCCACCCGTACGCGCCGCGCGAGCAGGCCGCCGGGTACGCCGAGCTGATCTCGACCCTGGAGTTCTGGCTCGCCGAGATCACCGGGTACGCCGCGGTGTCCGTGCAGCCCAACGCCGGTTCGCAGGGCGAGTTTGCCGGCCTGCTCGCGATCTCCGCGTACCACCGCGCGAACGCCCAGCCGGGCGACGAGACGCGCGACGTCTGCCTCATCCCCGCCTCGGCGCACGGCACCAACGCGGCCTCGGCGGCGCTGGCCGGGCTGCGCGTGGTAGTCGTCGCGACGGCCGACGACGGGTCGGTCCAGCTCGAGGACCTGCGCGCCAAGCTGGATCAGCACGGTCCGCGGGTCGCGGCGATCATGATCACCTACCCCTCGACGCACGGCGTCTTCGAGGAGCGCGTCCGCGAAGCCTGCGCCCTTGTACACGAAGCCGGCGGGCAGGTGTACATCGATGGCGCGAACCTCAACGCGCTGGTCGGGCTGGCCCGGCCGGGCGAGTTCGGCGGCGACGTGTCGCACCTGAACCTGCACAAGACGTTCTGCATCCCACACGGCGGCGGCGGACCCGGCGTCGGGCCGATCGCGGTCGGCGCGCACCTGGTGCCGTTCCTGCCGGGCGACCCCTCGACCGGCTCCGGCGCGATGCCGCCGGTGTCGGCCGCGCCGTACGGCTCGGCGGGCATCCTGCCGATCTCCTGGGCGTACGTCGCGCTGATGGGCGGCGAGGGCCTGCGCCGGGCGACCGAGTACGCCGTGCTCGGCGCCAACTACATCGCCTCGCGCCTGACCGAGCACTTCCCGGTCCTGTACACCGGCCCGAACGGCCTGGTCGCGCACGAGTGCATCCTCGACCTGCGCGCGATCACCAAGGAGACCGGCGTGACCGCCGAGGACGTCGCCAAGCGGCTGATGGACTACGGCTTCCACGCGCCGACGCTGTCCTTCCCGGTCTCGGGCACGCTCATGGTCGAGCCGACCGAGAGCGAGGACCTCACCGAGGTCGACCGCTTCATCGACGCGATGATCGCCATCCGCGGCGAGATCGACGCCGTCGGCGTCGGCCGCTGGTCGCTCGCGGACTCCCCGCTGCGCGGCGCGCCGCACACCGCGGCCGCGCTGATGGTCGACAAGTGGACCAAGCCGTACACGCGCGAACAGGCCGCGTTCCCGCTCTCGAGGCTGCGGGCAACGAAGTACTGGCCCCCGGTTCGGCGCATCGACAACGCGCACGGCGACCGCAACCTCGTCTGCAGCTGCCCCCCGCCCGAGGCCTACGCCGACTGAAAACCCCCTTTCAAGCCACGACCCCCACCGCGAACTCGGAGGTTTGGCTCGAACTCGGACACTGCAGTGTGCGAGTTCGGCGGAAACCTCCGAGTTCGGCGGCAGTGCTGCCGAGTGAGAGATGAGTGATGTTGTGAGTGATGTTGTGAATGAGGCCGGCGCCGAGACGCGCAGCCCCCTGCATGCCGAGCACGTTGCGCTGGGTGGGGTGATGGTGCCGTTCGCGGGGTGGTTGATGCCGCTGCGGTACTCGAGCGACCTCGCCGAGCACCAGGGGGTCCGGGCGGCCGCCGGGATCTTCGACCTCTCGCACATGGGCGAGATCCGGATCACCGGACCGCAGGCGGGTGCGCTGCTCGACTACGCCCTCGTCGGGCACCTCTCGGCCGTCCCGGTCGGGCGGGCGCGCTACACGATGATCTGCGCGGCCGACGGCGGCGTCGTCGACGACCTGGTCGTCTACCGCACCGATGAGGACGCGTACCTGGTGGTCGCGAACGCGTCCAACCACACGGTCGTGCTCGCCGAGCTCGGGCTGCGGTCCGCCGGCTTCGACGCGACCGTCACCGACGAGTCCGCCGAGACCGCGCTCATCGCGGTACAGGGACCGCGCGCGCAGGACATCGTCACCTCGGTGACCGAGCGCCGCGACGTGGACGACGTCGCCAAGCTCAAGTACTACACCGGGCTCCCGGCGACGGTCGGCGGCATCCCCGCCCTCGTCGCGCGCACCGGGTACACCGGAGAGGACGGGTTCGAGCTGTTCGTGCCGGCCGCCACGGCTCCGGGGCTGTGGCGGGAGCTGCTCGCCGCGGGCGAGCCGCACGGCCTGGTGCCCGCGGGCCTCTCTGCGCGCGACAGCCTGCGGCTCGAGGCCGGGATGCCGTTGTACGGCAACGAGCTGGACCGCACCACGACCCCGTTCGACGCCGGCCTCGGCCGGGTCGTCAAGCTCGACAAGGCCGACGACGCCGGCGAGCCGCTCGACTTTGTGGGTCGCGCACCGCTCACCGCGCGGAAGTTCGCCGAGCCGGCGCGCGTGCTCGTGGGCCTGCAGGGCCTCGGGCGCCGGGCGGCCCGGCACGGGTACCCGGTGCTGCGCTCGACGGACCACCCGGGCGTCGTCGTCGGGCAGGTCACGTCGGGGGCGCCGTCACCGACCCTCGGCCACCCGATCGCGATGGCGTACGTGACGCCTGAGGTGAGCGCCGTGGGCACCGAGCTCGCGGTGGACGTGCGCGGACGGGCGGAACCGGTGCGCGTCGTCGCGCTGCCGTTCTATCGTCGCGCGCAGTAGGTAGCGCCAGCGCGACAAGCACCAGCGCGACAAGCACGCCCAGCACGTCCAGCCTGCGAACCACCCGCGTTCCGCGAACCACCAGCTGAGGAGCCAACCCGTGAGCACCATCCCCGAGAACCTGCAGTACACCGCCGAGCACGAGTGGCTCGGGGCGGGCGACCCGGCCACGTTCGGCGTCACCGACGTGGCTGCCGAGGCGCTCGGCGACATCGTCTTCCTCGAGCTGCCAGCGGTCGGCGACGCGATCACCGCGGGTGCCGTGTGCGGGGAGATCGAGTCGACCAAGTCCGTCTCGGAGCTGTTCTCCCCCATCACCGGGACGGTCGTCGAGGTCAACCAGGCGGCGGTCGACGACCCGTCCCTGGTGAACTCCGACCCGTACGGCGACGGCTGGCTCGTCAAGGCCTCCGTGACCGAGGCCGGACCGCTGCTCACCGCGACCGAGTACGGGTCCCTCACTTCGGGATCATGAGTTTTTTCGGGTTTTGACCGTCGAGATCGTTGGTCTCTCGTCGTCTGAACTGCGCGAATGCTCGGTTTGCCGTAGTTTGTGCTCATGGGCGGTGACGGTGTGATTCAGACCACATGCGAAACCCGCGTCATAGCCTCCTCTCATCGCCATCTCACATGGTGTCAAGCAACCGTGGCGTCGTTCTTCCACCGCGGCGATGCACCGTTGAGCATCCGGAGGTCAGCATGAGCACTCTCGAACTGGTTCGGCAGGCAGGTCCGACCTCGACCCTGGTCGAGCTGATCGAGCCGCTGACGCGACGTGAGCTCGTCGTGTTGCAGAACCTTTCGGGCGACGTCACCCTCGAGGAGATCGCCTCGAAGTTGTTCGTCACCCGCAACACCATCAAGTCGCAGGTCCGCAGTCTGTACCGCAAGCTCGGTGTCTCTACCCGCGCCGACGCCGTCGCCTGGGCACAGGTCGCCGGACTTCGCTAGGCACCACCGCAAGGCACGACCGCAAGGCACGACCGCAAGTGCATCACCGCAAGTGCATCACCGCTAGTGCATCATCGTTGGGCCGCGGGGGGCGGGTTACAGGACCCACCCCCCGTGGACCCACCGGCCAGCCCGGACCACGCGCGGCACCGGTTGGCAGCTGTCCGCCCCGGATCCGAAGCACCCGCAGGTCCCTGGCACACTCGCGGCATGACCGCCGCTCCCGTCCTCGTGGTCGCCGCGGCGATCGTCGACGACCTGGCCGCACCCAGCGTGCTGCTCGCCGCCCGCCGACGCATCCCGGCACGCCTGGCCGGCCGCTGGGAGTTTCCCGGCGGCAAGGTCGACCCGGGGGAGGCCCCGCTCGCCGCCCTGCACCGCGAGCTGCTCGAGGAGCTCGGTGTCCGGGTCCGGCTCGGCTCCGAGCTCGTCGGCCCGGCCGACGGCGTCTGGACCCTCACCAAGAGTTATGTCATGCGGCTGTGGCTGGCCGAGGTCGTCTCCGGCACCCCCGAACCGCTGGTCGAGCACGACGAGCTGCGCTGGCTCGGCGTCGGCCAGTGGCTGGACGTGCCCTGGCTCGACCCTGACCTCCCGATAGTCGAGGCCCTCCGCCCAGCCTTCCGCGCCCCCTGAATCCACAACGTCCGAGCGTTGACGTCCTATAGGACGTCAACGCTCGGACGTTAGCGGTTGTGCCTCGTTCGGGTCAGGCGGTGAGGGTTGCCCGGACCGTCTTGGCCGCCGCGACGATGTGCTCGAGGGACGGCGTGACCTCTTCGTACCGGCGGGTCTTGAGACCGCAGTCGGGGTTGACCCACAGCTCGTCGGCCGCGATCGAGCGCACGGCCTTGCCGAGCAGCTCGGTGACCTCGGCCTCGCTGGGCACGCGCGGGGAGTGGATGTCGTAGACGCCCGGGCCGATGCCGCGCGGGTAGCCGGCCGCGGCGATCTGCCCGAGGATCTCCATCTTCGACCGGGCGGCCTCGATGCTCGTCACGTCGGCGTCCAGGCCGTCGATCGCGCCGATGACCTCACCGAACTCCGAGTAGCACAGGTGGGTGTGGATCTGGGTCTCGTCCCGAACGCCCGAGGTGGCGAGCCGGAACGAGGAGACGGACCAGTCCAGGTAGGCGGCGTGGTCGGCCGCGCGCAGGGGGAGCAGCTCGCGCAGCGCGGGCTCGTCCACCTGCACGACGCCGATTCCGGCGGCCTCGAGGTCGCCGATCTCGTCGCGGAGCGCGAGGGCGACCTGGTTGGCGGTGTCACCCAGCGGCTGGTCGTTGCGCACGAACGACCAGGCCAGGATCGTGACCGGTCCGGTGAGCATGCCCTTGACCGGCTTGGTGGTCAGCGAGGCGGTGTACGCGGACCACGCCACGGTGATCGCGGCCGGGCGCGCGACGTCGCCCCACAGGATCGGCGGCCGCACGCAGCGCGAGCCGTAGGACTGCACCCAGCCGTTCTGCGTGGCGGCGAACCCGTCGAGGTTCTCCGCGAAGTACTGCACCATGTCGTTGCGCTCGGGCTCGCCGTGCACGAGCACGTCCAGGCCGATCTCCTCCTGGAGGGCGACGACGCGCTGGATCTCCGCGCGCATCTCGGCCTCGTACGCCTCGGTGCTGAGCGCACCCTTGGCGTGCGCGGCGCGGGACTTGCGGATCTCCGGGGTCTGCGGGAACGAGCCGATGGTGGTCGTCGGCAGCAGCGGGAGCTGGAGCCGAGCGGCCTGGGCGGCCTTGCGCACGGCGTACTCGCCGCGTGCGAAGGCGTCCGGGGTCAGCGCGGCGAGGCGCTCGCGCACCTCGGGCCGCACGACGCCGGGCGCGCTGGCCCGGTTCGCCAGCGCGGCACGCGAGGCCTCGAGCCGGTCGGCGACGGCGTCGCGGCCCTTGGTCAGGCCCTGCGCGAGGGTGACGACCTCGCCGACCTTCTGGTCGGCGAACGCGAGCCAGCCGCGCAGCGTCGGGTCGAGCGCGGGCTCGTCCTCGACGTCGTGCGGGACGTGCAGGAGCGAGGTCGAGGTGCCGACGGCGAGGGCGGCGGCGCCGAGGCCCTTGAGGGACTCCAGCGTGTCGAGCCCGGCGCCGAGGTCCGCGCGCCAGATGTTGTGGCCGTCGACGACGCCGGCGACCAGGGTCTTGGTCTCCAGACCCGCGACCGGACCGGCCGGCAGGTGTCCGCGGACCAGGTCGACGGCGATCGCGTCGATGGCCGTGCCGGCCAGCGCCGGGAGCGCCGCGCCGAGGTCGCCGTACGGCGCGGCGACCAGGATCGCCGGGCGTGCCGGGCGGGCCAGGTCGGCGGCGAGGGCGGTGTAGGCCTCGACCAGCGCGGCGATCGCGCGCTCGGGGGAGGCGTCGATCGAGTCGGACACCAGGGCCGGCTCGTCGAGCTGGACCCACGTCGCGCCGGCGTCGGCCAGGGCGGTGAGCAGCTCGGCGTAGACGGGCAGCAGGTCCGCGAGCCGGTCGATCGGGGCGAAGTCGGCGGGCGAGCCGTCGGCCGCCTTGGCGAGCAGCAGGAACGTGACCGGTCCGACGATCACCGGGCGCGTGAGCACGCCCTCGGCGAGACCCTCGGCGAACTCGCGCACGGGGCGGTCGTTCGCGAAGCGGAACTCGGTGTCGGGGCCGATCTCGGGCACGAGGTAGTGGTAGTTCGTGTCGAACCACTTCGTCATCTCGGCCGGCAGGTCGTCACCCGCGCCGCGGGCGACGGTCGAGTAGCCGGCGAGGTCGAGGCGACCGGTGGCCTCCTCGACGAGGTGCGCGAAGCGGGCCGGGATGGCTCCGACGACGCATCCGGCGTCGAGCATCTGGTCGTAGAACGAGAAGTCGGACGGGATCGACGCGTCGGACGGGTCGAGACCCAGCTCGACGAGGCGCGTGCGCGTGCGGGTGCGCAGCGCGACGGCGGTCGCCTCGACGTCGTCAGCCGTGCTGCGACCGGCCCAGAAGGACTCGATGGCCTTCTTCAGCTCGCGGCGCGGGCCGATCCGGGGGTAGCCGAGGATGGTTCCGGACGGGAAGTCCGGGACGGACAGTGCGGGCAGTGCGGTCATTGTCGACCCCTAAATCGTCTGGTAATCAAGATGGGGTGCCGTGACCCGCGGCCTGCTGGCCAGGTCGGGAGCCATCTGGGCTCCCCCGCCGAGGTGTGCACCCTCGAGCAGGTCAAGTGCGGCTTCGTGCTTGTTGAACGTGTAGATGTGCAGGCCGGGCGCGCCGCCGTCGAGCACGGCCTTGGCCAGCTCGACACTCGCACGGATCCCGACGCGGTGGCGATCCAGCGGAGACTCGGCGGCGTCGAGGGCGCCGAGCAGCTCGGTCGGGACGGGCACGCCGGTGAGCCCCTGGAGGCGCAGCAGGCGTGCGGGGTCGGTGGTCGGGATGACGCCGGCCACGATCGGGATGGTGACGCCGAGCGCGCGGGCGTCACGGACCAGGTCCAGGTAGTGCTTCGGGTCGAAGAACACCTGCGTGATGGCGAAGTCGGCGCCGGCCGCCTGCTTGGCGAGCAGCGCCTGCAGGTCGTGCTCGCGCGTGCTGCCCGCGGCCGGGTTGCCGGACGGGAACGCAGCGACGGCGACGCTCAGCTTGTGAGCGGCGCCGCGCAGGGCGTGACTGGCCGACACCCCACATCGCGCCGCCTCGACCTCGCGAAGAAGCTCGACGAGCTGGCTCGCGGC
>NZ_DATCNW010000020.1:0-9249 GCF_036565025.1 Pengzhenrongella sp. | reverse complement strand
GTCGAGCGGGGGTTGCGCGACGTCGACTTCTGGTCGATCGAGACGGCCGGCGACAGTCCCTCGATGAAGTCGACGTCGGGCTTGTCCAGCTGGCCCAGGAACTGGCGGGCGTAGGCGGACAGCGACTCGACGTAGCGGCGCTGGCCCTCAGCGAAGATCGTGTCGAAGGCGAGGCTGGATTTTCCCGATCCGGACAGACCGGTGAACACGATGAGCGCGTCGCGGGGCAGGTCGATGTTGACGTCCTTGAGGTTGTGCTCTCGGGCGCCACGCACGATCAGACGGTCGGTCACGCTTCTTCAGTGCTCTTTCGGTCACGATTCGGGATCACAGAACTCAACGCCGACTCAGGCCGGTGCCGTCCCTCCCGAGAGTAGTGACGGCGACCGACAACGCCTATCGGCCGCCGTGCCCGGTCCCGCGCGGCACGATCCACTCGTGTTTCTGGCCGGTGACGTCGGCGATCCGCTCGAAGTCCGCGTCGTAGTGCAGGACGACGGCCCGGTGCGCGTGCGCGATGGCCGCGAGCATGAGATCCGGGATCGGCATCCGGTGCTGCCCGCGCCGGGCCAGCGCGGCCATCACCTCGATCACCTGCCGCTCCGCGTCGTCGGTGATGCCGAGGTGTGGCAAAGGCGCGAACAGTTCACGTACCCGCCCGAACTCGACCGCGCTGCGCGCCGAGTAGAGAATCTCCGCGACCGAGACGACGCAGACCGAGAACTGGCCGGTCCGCCGCAGTTCCGCCAGCCTCCGGCGAGCCCGTTCGTCGTAGCGTTGCTGCTCCCAGGCGGACTTGTCGACCAGATACGGGCGGTCTACCGCCACGCCTCACCCCGCACGTCGGTCTCGGCCAGCATTTCGCCCACCAAGTCCAGGAACTCTCCGAACCGTTGGCTCTCCTCATCGGCGTCGGGTGATTTCGGCGCGACCGCGTTCAGCGCGCGGTTGACGGTGTCGACCTTCGTCTTGGTGCCGAGCACCTTGGCAGCACGGGCGAGCGCCTCGTCGTCGATGTCGATCACGGTTCGAGCCATCGCTACCTCCTGATATCAACCAGAGTCAAATGATATCAAGCCGGCGCGGTCTCCGGTTACGGCAGGATCGGCGGTATGCCCCGAGCGATCGCCACCAACACCGTCGTCGGCACCGAGGACCTGCTCGAGTTCGTCCGGCCGCGGCACCAGATGGTCCTGATCACGCGCCGCCGCGACGGCGGACCACAGGCCTCACCGGTCACGGGAGGTGTGGACCGGGCAGGGCGGATCGTCGTGTCGAGCTATCCCGAACGGGCCAAGGTGGCCAACCTGCGTCGCTCCCCCGAGTGCAGCCTGCTCGTCCTGTCCGACGACTTCGGCGGCGCCTGGGTGCAGGTGGACGGCACGGGCGAGGTGCTCGACCTGCCCGACGCGCTCGAGCCGCTCGTCGACTACTACCGCGCGATCGCGGGCGAGCACCCGGACTGGGATGGGTACCGGGCGGCGATGGCCGAGCAGGGTAAGTCGCTGCTGCGGATCACCCCGACGCGTTGGGGCCCGATCGCCACCGGCGGCTTCCCGGCCCGGCGCACCTGATCCCGGCACTCTTCCCCGCTGGTGACCGGTTGGGCCGCCTCGAACCGACCACCAGCGGGGAAATCATGGTCACCCCGGCTGCGGATGGACCCAGCCGGCCAGCGTCGCCGCGATTTCCGTCAATGCGAGCTGGCCCTGGGCGACCGCGCGCACGAACTCGTCGCCGGTCTTGGGTATCGGGACCCGCACGTCTTCGCCGTTCAGGGCGAGGAATAGACGCGTCGCCACCCAGGCGAGCCGCTTGTTCCCGTCGACCAGCGCGTGGTTACGGGCGATCGATTCCATCAGCGCGGCAGCCTTCTCGAACAGGCCCGGATAGGCATCCGCACCGAAGGCACTCGCACGAGGCCGGGCGAGCGCCGACTCGAGCAGACCGAGGTCGCGGATCGCCGGCGCAACCGGCGCGAGCGCTGCATCGGCCGCAGCGAGGAGGTCTTCCATGCTGAGGTAGACCGTCACTTCGAGAGCAGGTCGAGCAGCTCGGTGTCCTCGCCGACAATGCGTGCCAGGATCTCCGCGCGTCGCTTCGTACGCTCTCCGATGTAGTCCCGGATCGCTTCGCGAGCGACGTCCTGCATCGACCTACCGGACTCCTCGGCGTAGTTGCGGAGGGCTTCGGTCTCGCCGTCGGACAGTCGGAGGGTCATCGCCATGCGCTCATGGTATCGCGGTGATACCACTCTCGTCAGGTCAACTTCCAGTTGACAGGCTCGGCGCCCTGCTCGACGAGTAGAGCGTTGGCCCGGCCGAACGGACGGGAGCCGAAGAAGCCCCGGTCGGCCGACATCGGGCTCGGATGCGCCGACTCGATGCACGGCACGCCGGCCAGCATCGGCCGCAAGGTCTGCGCATCGCGTCCCCAGAGAATCGCGACGAGCGGCGTGCGCCGGGCGGCGAGCGCGCGGATCGCTTGGTCGGTCACCACTTCCCAGCCCTTGCCGCGGTGCGCCCCGGGCGCGCCGGGCGCCACGGTCAGCACCCGGTTCAGCAGCAGCACGCCATGCTGCGACCATGGCGTCAGGTCGCCGTTCGCGGGCGTCGGCAAGCCGAGGTCGGTGCCGAGCTCGCGGTAGATGTTCTGCAGGCTGCGCGGGATCGGGTGCACGTCGGGCTCGACCGAGAACGACAGCCCGACCGGGTGCCCGGGCGTCGGGTACGGGTCCTGGCCGACGATCAAGACGCGCACGTCCGCGAACGGCTGGGTGAACGCCCGCAGCACATTCGGCCCGGATGGCAGGTAAGCGCGCCCGGCCGCGATCTCGGCGCGCAGGAACTCCCCCATCGCCGCGATGCCCTGCGCCACCGGCGCGAGCGCCGCGGCCCAGCCGGCCTCGACGATCTCGCTCAGCGGGCGCGCGGGCATCGGTCCGGCCTCGTGCCGTTGATCAACACGCCGTCAGTATGTCTGAGGGGATGCTGGCTGCGTGTTGATCACGGCGAACCGACGGCCGCCGCGATCGCGTCCACCGCATCATCGACCGGGACGTCCTGCCGCGCATCGCTGCGGCGGTCGCGCAGCTCGACGACTCCTTCGGCGAGCCCCTTGCCGACGATCACGATTGTCGGGACGCCCAGCAGTTCGGCGTCCTTGAACTTCACGCCCGGCGAGACGCCCCGCCGGTCGTCGTAGAGCACCCGCACGCCGCGCGACTCCAGTCCGTGCGCGATCGTCGATGCGGCCTGGAACACCGCGTCGTCCTTGCCGGTGGCGACGATGTGGACGTCGGCGGGAGCCACAATCCGCGGCCAGCACAGGCCCTTCTCGTCGTGGGTCTGCTCGGCCAGCGCGGCGACGGCGCGAGTGATGCCGATACCGTAGGAGCCCATCGTGACCGTCTCCGGCTTGCCATTCGCGTTGAGCGCTGTAAGCCCGAACACCTCGGCGAACTTACGGCCGAGCTGGAACACATGACCCAACTCGATGCCGCGGGCGATCTGCAGCGCACCGCCACATCGTGAGCAACGGTCGCCCTCGCGGATCTCGACGGCGCCGATCTCGCCGTCCGGCGTGAAGTCGCGGCCGCGCACCACGAACGCCGCGTGCTTGCCCGGCTCGTTCGCGCCGGTCACCCAGGCGCTGCCCTCGACGACCAGCGGGTCGACGACATACCGAACCTTGAATTCGCCCAGCAGTTGCGGGCCGATGTAGCCCTTCACCAGCCGCGGCTGCTTGGCCAGGTCGTCGGGGCCGGCCTGCTCGACCGCGACCGGCTCGAGTTGGCCACTTATGCGCTTGAGGTCGACCTCACGGTCGCCCGGCACGCCGATGACCAGCAGCTCCCACTCGGCGGATCCGGGCGCTCGCGTCCGCAGTACGACGTTCTTCAGCGTTTCCGCCGCCGTGAACTCGCGGCCGCTGTTCATGTTCAGGTCCATCGTGTTCAGCCGGTCGACGAGCGTCTGGATGGTCGGGGTGTCAGGAGTGTCCAGCACCAGCTGGGCCGGGTGGTCGACAGGGTTCTGTGGCTCGGGCGCGGCGATCTCGACGGCCTCGGTGTTCGCTGCATAGTCGCAGTTGGCGCACTGGACGAAGGTGTCCTCACCCGACGGGGTCGGGGCCAGAAACTCCTCCGAGGCCGACCCACCCATCGCCCCCGACACCGCAAAAACGATGCGGTAGTCGAAGCCGAGCCGGCGAAAGATGCGCTCGTAGGCGTCGCGGTGCGCGCGGTAGGACGCGGCCAGTCCCTCGTCGGACAGGTCGAAGGAGTACGAGTCCTTCATGATGAACTCGCGTCCGCGCAGGATGCCGGCGCGCGGCCGGGCCTCGTCGCGATACTTCGTCTGGATCTGGTAGAGCGCGAGCGGGTAGTCCTTGTAGGACGAGTATTCGCCCTTCACCAGCAACGTGAACAGTTCCTCATGCGTCGGCCCGAGCAGGTAGGGCGCGGCCCTGCGGTCCTCGAGCGTGAACAGGGTGTCGCCGTAGTCCGCCCACCGGCCGCTCGCCTCGAAGATCTCGCGCGGGATCAGCGCCGGAAAATGCACCTCCTGGGAGCCGATCGAGGCCATCTCCTCGCGCACGACGCGCTCGATGTTGGCGAGCACCGCGATCCCGAGCGGCAGCCACGAGTAGATGCCGGGCGCCACCCGGCGCACGTAACCGGCGCGCACGAGCAGCCGGTGACTCGGCACCTCGGCATCGGAGGGGTCGTCGCGAAGGGTCCGCAGGAACAGCGTGGAGAGTCGCAGCACGCCGCAAGGCTATCCACCAGCGGTAATTCGGTTGCGCGGCCGATGCCGATCGTGGACCCTGGATGTCGATCCGCGCTACTGGAGCGACGGACGGTGCCGAAGGAGGGAACCCGTGTCAATAACCGCCGCCCGGGTGACGACCTCCCGCACCCGTTCCCGCTCGCGCTGAGCGCCCGACTCCCGGGCAGGCGCGAGCCGTCCCAAGGAGTCCTCCAGTGCAACTGGACCCAACACCGTTCGACTTTCCCTTTGCCGAACCCAGCTATTCGAGCTGGGACACCGCGACGCACGGCCCCGAACCCCGGCCCGACTGGGTGGTCACCGACCTGTCCGCGGTCGACACCGAACTCGGCATCCTCAAGACCGGCAAGGAGGCCGACGTCCACCTGGTCCGGCGCGCCCTGCCGGGTGGGCGCGAGTCAGTGCTCGCGGCCAAGCGCTACCGCACGGCCGAGCACCGCATGTTCCACCGCGACGCCGGCTATCAGGAGGGCCGTCGCACCCGTCGCACCCGTGACACCCGCGCGATGGCCCGGCGCACGTCCTACGGGCGCGACCTGCTCTCGGGCCAGTGGGCCTCGGCGGAGTTCGCCGCACTCGGGTCGCTGTGGCAGGCCGGCGCCCCCGTCCCCTACCCGGTGCAGCTCTCGGGCACCGAGTTGATGATGGAGTTCATCGGCGACGAGGACGGGACGGCCGCCCCGCGGCTGGCCCAGTGCCGCCCGTCGCCGAGCGAACTGGCCGACCTGTTCGAGCAGTGCGTCGCGGCGATGCGGCTGCTCGCCCGCACCGGGCACGCGCACGGCGACCTGTCGGCGTACAACCTGCTCGTACACAAGGACCCACTCGTTCCGCAAGCGTCGCTCGCTGGCCGGCTCGTGATGATCGACCTGCCGCAGGTCGTGGACCTGGTCGCGAACCCGCAGGGGCCGGACTTTCTGCATCGCGACTGCGAGAACGTCTGCCGATGGTTCGCGAGCCGTGGGCTGAGCACGGTGGAGTTCGAGCATCTCTTCGGCGACCTGATGGCCGAGGCGGTCGGCGCCTGGTGACGTTATCGTCGCCAGCATGGCGCATTACGACCTCGCGGTCATCGGCTCGGGCTCGGGCAACTCCCTGGTGGGCCCGGACTTCGACGACTGGCAGATCGCGATCATCGAGGAGTCGACGTTCGGCGGCACCTGCCTGAACGTCGGGTGCATCCCCACGAAGATGTACGTCTACCCCGCTGACCTCGCCGAGGCCGTGCGGAACTCGGCCCGGCTCGGTGTCGACACGCAGCTCACCGGGGTGCGCTGGACCGACATCCGCGACCGCGTGTTCAGCCGCGTCGACCCGATCTCCGCGAGCGGGCGGGAGTACCGCGCGCACGGATCGGCGAACACGACGCTGATCGAAGCCCACGCGTCGTTCGTCGACGCCCATACGCTGGAGCTCTCGACCGGCCAGACGATCACCGCCGACCGGATCGTGGTCGCAACGGGCTCGCGGCCGGTGATCCCTACGGTGGTCACGGCGGGCGACGTGCCCTTCCACACCTCCGAGACGGTCATGCGCATCGATGAACTGCCCCGTCGCATCGCGATCCTCGGCGGCGGGTACATCGCGGCCGAGTTCGCGCACGTCTTCGTCGCGTTCGGCGCGCACACCACCGTGATCGCGCGCAGCAGCCCGCTGTTGCGCCACCTCGACCTCGAGATCGCCGGCCGCTTCACCGAACTCGTGAAGCAACGATGGGACGTCCGGCTGGACGCCGACGTCAGCTCGATCGAACGCTGTGGTGACGGTGTCCGGCTGGACCTGCTCAACGGCTCGGTCGTCGAGGCAGACATGTTGCTCGTCGCCACGGGCCGTACGCCCAACTCCGACAAGCTGAACCTGGGCGCGGCCGGCGTCAAGACCCACCCCGACGGCCGGGTCGTCGTCGACTGCTTCCAGCGGACGGGGATCGAGCACATCTGGGCGCTCGGCGATGTCTGCTCGCCGCACCAGCTCAAGCACGTCTCCAACCACGAGGCGCGGGTGGTCGCGCTCAACCTGGCGCACCCCGACGCGCTCGTCGAGTCCGACCACCGATTCGTGCCGGCCGCGGTGTTCACCCACCCGCAACTCGCCTCCGTCGGCCTCACCGAGGAACAGGCGATCGCCACCGGCACCCCGTTCGTGACGGTCGTGCAGGACTACGGCAGCGCGGCATACGGCTGGGCGATGGAAGACACCACCGGCATCTGCAAGCTGATCGCCGACCCGGCGACCGGCCTGCTGCTCGGCGCGCACCTGATGGGCGAGCAGGCGTCCACCCTCATCCAGCCGCTGATCCAGGCGATGAGCTTCGGTCTGGGCGTGCGCGACATGGCCCTCGGGCAGTACTGGATCCACCCCGCGCTCACCGAGGTGGTCGAGAACGCGCTGCTCGCCCTCGACGTGGATAACCCGCGCGAAACACTCGGCTCATAGTCTTGGTGGGTGAGCACCTACCGCCTCACCACTCTCGGCGCGAATACCGGGCTCCTCGACCTCCCGTATGGCCTGCCGCTCGAGGAGTGGGACGAGTCCCTGATCGTGCACGTGCCGCGTGGCATCTCGCGCCACGTCGTGCGCTTCGTCAAGGCGGACGGGCAGATCTTCGCGGTCAAGGAGGCCACCGACCGCTTCGTGCTCCGCGAGCACGGACTGTTGCAGGTACTTGCGGATCGGTCGGTCCCCGTGGTCGACGCCTATGGCACGGTGGTCGAGCGCACCGCCGACCAGGGCGGCGACCTTCCTGGCCTGCTCCTCACCCGGCACCTGACGTTCTCCGTCCCGTACCGCTCGCTGTTCACCGGCCGGGGCCTGCCCGCGCTGAATGACCGCCTGCTCGACGCGCTGGCGGAGCTGTTCGTCCGGATCCACCTGGCCGGCTTCTACTGGGGCGACTGCTCGCTGTCGAACACGCTGTTCCGCCGAGACGCAGGTGCACTCGCCGCCTACCTCGTCGACGCCGAGACCGGTGAGCTGCACCCCCGGCTGTCCAACGGCCAGCGTGCTAACGACCTGGGCATCGCTACCGAGAACATTGCCGGTGAGATGTTCGACCTCGAAGCCGGCGGATACCTCGACGTGTCGATCGACCCGGTCAAGACGGCGATGGCGCTGACCCCGCGCTACGAGCAGTTATGGGCGGAGCTCAACCACGACGAGGTCGTCGGTCGCGACGAGAGCTACCGCATCAACGCCCGGGTGAGACGCCTCAACAGCCTGGGCTTCGACGTTGCCGAGATGGCCATCCGTACCGAGCAGGACGGGCGAAAGCTGCGATTCGACACCCAGATCGTCGAGCCCGGCCACCACCAGCGGCGACTGTTCGCGCTGACCGGCCTGCACGTCCAGGAGAACCAGGCCCGCGCCCTGCTCGCCGACCTTGCCCGGTTCCGCGCGAAGTGGGTGGAGGGCCGTGGCGAAACGGTCAGCGAGGAGCTCGCGGCGCGGCGCTGGCTGGACGAGAAGTACGACGCCACGCTCGCGCTCGTGCCTGGCGACCTGCGCGGCAAGCTGCCCGACGCCGAGCTGTTCCACGAGATCAACGAGCATCGCTGGTTCATGTCCGAGGCGCAGGGCCACGACATCGGCCGGGCGGCAGCCGTGCGCTCCTACGTCGACAGCGTGCTGCGCTACCTGCCGGACATGGCCGTCGAGCTGGACTCGGGGCCGTCGACCGAAGAGTTCGAAGCGGTCTTCGACTAGGTTCGGCGACATGAGCGACTACACCGGAAACGTCGAGGTCGGCGGGGCGACGGATGTGCGGCGGCTGCCAGGGCTGACGATCGTCAAGCTGGCCGTCGGGCCGATGGACAACAACGCCTACCTGCTGCGGTGCACGCAGACCGAGGAAGGGTTGCTCATCGACGCGGCGAACGAGGCGGACCGGCTGCGCGAGCTGATCGTCTTCGACGGGCCGCCCGTGTCGGCAGTACTCACCACGCACCGGCACCCCGACCACTGGCAGGCCCTCGCCGAGGTCGTCGACGCCGCGGGCGCCGCCGTATATGCGGGTGACCCGGACGCCGACGACCTGCCGGTCGCCGTCGATGAGCGGCTCAACCACGGCGACACGATCACGGTGGGCGACGTGTCACTCGAGATCATCGCGCTGCGCGGGCACACGCCCGGTTCGGTGGCGGTGCTCTACCGCGACCCGCAGGGCACGCCGCACCTGTTCACCGGCGACTCGCTGTTCCCCGGCGGCGTAGGAAAGACCGGCTCACCCGAGGACTTCACCTCGCTGGTTGACGACGTCGAGACCCGACTGTTCAGCGAGCTGCCCGACGAGACCTGGTTCTATCCCGGCCACGGCAACGATTCCACGCTCGGCGCCGAGCGCCCACACGTCGCAGAATGGCGCGCCCGCGGCTGGTAGCGGCGAGCCCGGTCAGTCGAGTGAGCTGACGTCACCCGGGACGTCGACGGCGTGCTGGCGCAGGACTTCCAGCGCGACGATGTC
>NZ_DATCNW010000019.1:0-3647 GCF_036565025.1 Pengzhenrongella sp. | reverse complement strand
CGGTGGCCGCCGGCCCGGTAGTGATGGCGCTCATCGGATCCCTTCGGTGGTGCCGGGGTCCGAGGCCAGGAACGAAGAACGCCCCGGGACTCTCGGGCCCGGGGCGTCGGTTTGGTTGAGTGGTCAGCCAGAAACGACGGGCACCGAGTCGCGGTACCCGTAGAAAAACTCGTAAGCCTGACGTAGCACGCAGTCATGGTCGCACGCGAACCGCGGTGCGGCAACTTTGCGCACCACTCAACGAAGGGAACGCTGACGGTGGCCCGACGTAGGCTGGCCGGCGAGATGACCGATGTCGACAGCGTCCTGAGCCCGCCTCCCGAATCCGCACCGCAGCGCCCGCGCGCCCGGCTGGCCGTCGACCCTGCCACCCTGCTCGACGGCCTGAATCCGCAGCAGCGCGCGGCCGTCGTGCACCACGGCGGGCCGCTGCTGATCGTCGCGGGCGCGGGGTCGGGCAAGACCCGCGTGCTCACCCATCGCGTCGCGTACCTGCTCGCCGAGCGCGGCGCGCAGCCGGGCGAGATCCTCGCGATCACGTTCACCAACAAAGCCGCGGGCGAGATGAAGGAGCGAGTCGCCACGCTCGTCGGGCCGCGCGCGAAGGCGATGTGGGTCAGCACGTTCCACTCAATGTGCGTGCGGATCCTGCGCGCCGAGTCCAAGGTGATCGGACTCAAGTCGTCGTTCTCGATCTATGACGCCGACGACGCGAAGCGGTTGATGACGATGGTCGGCCGCGACCTGGACCTCGATCCGAAGCGGTACCCGGCGCGGTCGCTGTCGGCGCAGGTCAGCAACCTCAAGAACGAGCTGGTGACGCCCGAGGCATGGGCCGACAAGGCCGGCAACGCGCACGAGAAGGTGCTCGGTGAGGCCTACACCCGCTACCAGCACCGGCTCCTCGAGGCGCACGCCCTCGACTTCGACGACCTGATCATGGCGACGGTGGGCTTGCTGCAGCAGCATCCCGACGTGGCCGAGCACTACCGGCGGCGGTTCCGGCACGTCCTGGTCGATGAGTACCAGGACACCAACCATGCCCAGTACGTGCTGGTGCGCGAGCTGACTCTGCCACCCGTGCCAACCGGCACAGCCGCCGCCGAGCTCGCCGTCGTGGGTGACGCCGACCAGTCCATCTACGCATTCCGCGGCGCGAGCATCCGCAACATCCTCGAGTTCGAACGCGACTACCCGGACGCGACGACGATCCTGCTGGAGCAGAACTACCGCTCCACCCAGACGATCCTGTCCGCCGCCAATGCCGTCATCGCGCGAAACCCCGACCGCAAACCGAAGAACCTCTGGTCCGAGGCCGGTGCCGGCGAGCAGATCAACGGCTACGTCGCCGAGAACGAGCACGACGAGGCGGCCTGGGTTGCGCAGCGCATCGACGAGCTCGCCGACTCGGGGACCGCGGTCGCCTCCAGCGTCGCCATCTTCTATCGCACCAACGCGCAGTCCCGTGTCTTCGAGGAGGTGTTCATCCGCATCGGCCTGCCGTACAAGGTCGTGGGCGGTGTGCGCTTCTACGAGCGGCGCGAGATCCGCGACGCACTGGCCTACCTGCGGGTGATCGCCAACCCCGACGACGTCGTCAGCCTGCGACGCATCCTGAACACGCCCCGCCGCGGTATCGGCGATCGGGCGGTGGCCTGCGTCAATGTCCTCGCCGAGCAGGAACGCATCTCCTTCGGCGCGGCCATCGAGCGGGCCGACGAGGCGTTCGGGCTCGCGGACCGGTCCCTGAACGCGATCCGCGACTTCGCCGCCCTGCTCACCGAGATCCGCGGCGTCGGTGCGGGCCCGGACGGCACGCCCAGCTCGATCCTCGAGGCGGTGCTCGACAAGACCGGTTACCTGCGTGAGCTCGAAGCCAGCCGTGATCCGCAGGACGAGGGGCGCGTCGACAACCTGCGCGAGCTCGTCAGCGTGGCGCGGGAGTTCGAGGAGCAGCACGCGGGCACCGACGAGGCGACCTCGCTCGTGGCGTTCCTCGAACAGGTCTCGCTGGTCGCCGACGCCGACTCGATCCCCGACGCCGACGATTCCGGCGGCGTCGTCACCCTGATGACCCTCCACACGGCCAAGGGGCTCGAGTTCCCGGTGGTTTTCCTGACCGGGCTCGAGGACGGCGTCTTCCCGCACCTGCGCACGCTCGGCGACCCGGCCGAGCTCGCCGAGGAACGTCGCCTCGCCTACGTCGGCATCACCCGCGCCCGCGAGCGGCTCTACCTCTCCCGGGCGCTGTCGCGATCGGCGTGGGGCGCGCCTTCGTGGAACCCGCCGTCGCGCTTCCTCGACGAGATCCCCGGTGAGCTCGCGGTCTGGACCGGCGAGGTCGACCGCCAGCCGTTCGTCGGCGGGTACGAGGATTCCGCCGCGGCCGGCCGCTACGGCGACCACGGCTACCGCTCGGGTGGCCGCTCGGGTGGCCCTACGCCGTCCGCCGCAGGTCGACCCACCACGGGTAGAACAGCGCAGGAGCAGCTCGCCGCGTCGCGCCTCGGCGGGGCCGGCCTGCGCGGTGGCGCCGGGAATCGCGCTGTCCCGTCCCTCGACCCGGGCGATCGCGTCACCCACGACGCGTGGGGCCTGGGCACGGTCGTCGCGACCCGCGGCTCGGGCGACGGCTCGCAGGCACAGATCGACTTCGGCACCGCCGGCCTGAAGTGGCTGATGCTGCGCTACGCCCCCGTCCAGAAGCTCTGACACCGCCTCGTCAGGCGAATGGGTTGACGATCTGGACCCCGCGGATGGTCTCCCCGGCGTTCATGTCCTCGGTGAGTAGACGATCGCACCCAGACGATGCTGCCGCTTCGACGATCAGTGCGTCCCAGTACGAGAGTCGTGCCTTCTCTGCCGTCTCCATGGCGGCTCGCACGAGCGGTAGATCGGTTGCGATCACCGGGAGCTGCGCGAGTTGTGACACCGCTGTGCGGGCTGTCGGAGCATTCAGAGGGTGGCGCAGCTTCCGGGTCACTGTTACGTAGAACTCGCCCAATACCTGTGCACTGACTGCGAAACGCGCAGGGTCCTGCGAGCCGATCAGGTTCTGCGCGATGGAACGCTTCGCCGGCTCGTGGACGTCGAATAGGTACACCAGGACGTTCGTGTCGAGAAACCAGCGGCTGGTCACCGTTCGTAGAGATCCTCGCGGGTCCAGGTTCTCCCGCCAGGCCCGCTGCCGCTGCTTGCCCTATCCGACAGATCGAGGAGGGTCGCAATCGCAGTGCGCGTCGTGTCGCGACCGGCGAAGGCCTCGAGATACTCGCGCAGCACCGCGTTCACCGACGTGCCCTGCTCGAGCGCCCGCAGCCGCGCACGCTTGAGCAGGTCGTCGTCGATCACGACCGTTAGGTTCGCCATATGACCAGTGTAGCGCTGATTCCGTGTAACACGGGTCACCCGGACTTGCCGGGGCCGAGCGGCTTGCACGCCGACGACGGCCCGGCGTAGGTCGGTGACTGCAGCACGACAAATGTCCCGGAGCGGTACGCCACGTAGTAGCCGTCCGTGATCGCCTGCGCGTACACGACGTTCGGCTTCGGCGCGGGCGGATTGCCGCCCGTGTCGGGCGCGAACATGTCCAGCGCGTAGAAGTCGGGGTCGGGCGTGTCCGCCTGCGGGACGGTTGTGTAGTCGCG
>NZ_DATCNW010000018.1:0-3953 GCF_036565025.1 Pengzhenrongella sp. | reverse complement strand
GAGCTGGGCGGGGAGCTTGTTCGCCTGGCTCGCGACGCCGACCCGCTCCAGCAGCTTCATCGCGGTGGCCTCCGCGACGGCCTTCTTGACGCCCTTGGCCTTGATCGGCCCGAGGGTCACGTTCGCCAGGATCGTCTTGTGGGCGAACAGGTTGAACGACTGGAAGACCATGCCGACGTCGGCCCGCAGCTGGGCCAGCGCCTTGCCCTCCGCCGGCAGCGGCACGCCATCGATCTCGATCGTGCCGGTATCGATCGTCTCGAGGCGGTTGATCGCCCGGCACAACGTCGACTTCCCCGAACCCGACGGCCCGATCACCACCAGCACCTCACCGCGATGCACCGTGAGGTCGATGTTCGCCAACACGTGCAGCGACCCGAAGTTCTTGTTCACCTTCGTCAGCACGACCAACGGCTCGCCCGCGGTATGGGTGGTGGTGGACTCCAGTGCCGTTGCGGTCATCGAATTCTCCTCGTAGTTGTCTGTGCGACCACGGCCTCGGCCAGGATCTGGGCGGGATCGACGACGGGGATCGAGACGTCGCCGTCGTGCAGGACGAGCGGGAGCTCGGTGCAGCCGGCGATCACGGCCTGGGCGCCGCGCGCCGCGAGGGCCGCGACGATCCCCGCGATCCCGATCCGGACCTCGAGCCCGGTCTCCCCCGACTTGATGCCACGGATGCTCTTGGCGATCCAGGCCTGCTCACGGGCGTCCGGGAGGACGACCTCCCGCCCGGTCCGGCCGAGCCAGTCCTGGTAGAGACCGGCCCGGACGGTTCCGGTCGTCGCGAGCAGGGCGACCCGCTCGACGCGGGGGTCGAGCCCTGCGATGCGACGCGCCGTCTCCTCGATCATGTGCACGATCGGCACGTCCCAGCGTTCGGCGAGACCTTCGATGAAGGCGTGGGCGGTGTTGCACGGGATCGCGATGAGGTCCGCGCCGGCGTCCTTCAGGGCTCGGATGCCGGCCTCGATGAGCGGTGCCGGATCCGCGCCGCCGTCGAGCAGGGAGGCGGAGCGGTCGGGCACGCGCGGATCGGCCCAGATGACGACCCGGAGGTGGTCCTGGTCCGTCTCGGCCGGGGTGGCCCGGATGAGCTTGGCGTAGAAGTCGGCGGTCGCCGCCGGGCCCATGCCGCCGAGGATCCCCACCAAGAGACCACTGGGTGTCACAAAAGACCGCCTTTGGTATGTGTGAGGTGGTGCGGGATGGGAGATGAAGACCGAACCATTGTGCTGGCGAACAACGTTGTCGCCTGCGTTCGGTCTGCGATATATTGGATGAACCATGACTACAGTCGATCATCCTCGCCCGCTTGTCAAGCCCTCGACCACCACCCGGGAGGAGCACGATCTCCTCGGCAACCGATCCGTACCTGCCGACGCCTACTACGGCGTGCACACCGTGCGCGCGCAGGAGAACTTCCCCATCAGCGGAGTGCCGATCTCGGTCTACCCGGACCTGATCGCCGCCCTCGCGTTCGTCAAGCAGGCCGGTGCCTTCAGCAACCGGGACCTCGGCCTGCTCGCCGAGCCCAAGGCGTCCGCGATCGCCGCGGCGTGCGGGGACCTGCGCGACGGGCTGCTGCACGACCAGTTCGTCGTCGACGTCATCCAGGGGGGCGCCGGCACCTCGACGAACATGAACGCCAACGAGGTCATCGCGAACCGCGCGCTCGAGCACCTCGGGCACGCGCTCGGCCAGTACCAGCACCTGCACCCGGTCGAGGACGTCAACATGAGCCAGAGCACCAACGACGTCTACCCGACGGCGGTGAAGCTCGCCCTCCAGTTCGGCATCGACCGCCTGCTCAGCCAGATGGAGGTGCTCAGGGGCGCCTTCGCGGCGAAGTCCCGGGAGTTCGACGGGATGCTGAAGATGGGCCGCACCCAGATGCAGGACGCCGTGCCGATGACGCTCGGCCAGGAGTTCGGCACGTTCGCGGTCATGGTCGGGGAGGACCAGGAGCGCTTGGAGGAGGCGCGCGACCTCATCCGGTCGATCAACCTCGGCGGCACCGCCATCGGCACCGGGCTCAACGCGCACCCCGACTACGCCCGCACGGTCTGCCGCTACCTGGGCGAGCTCAGCGGCGTGCGTCTCGAGACGGCGCCCGACCTGGTCGAGGCCACCCAGGACGTCGGGTCCTTCGTCCAGCTCTCCGGGGTCCTCAAGCGCATCGCGGTGAAGCTGTCCAAGATGTGCAACGACCTGCGGCTGCTCTCGTCGGGGCCCCGAGCGGGCCTCGCCGAGATCAACCTGCCGGCGGTCCAGGCGGGCTCGAGCATCATGCCCGGCAAGGTGAACCCGGTGATCCCCGAGGTCGTCAACCAGGTCGCGTTCGAGGTGATCGGCAACGACCTGACCGTCACGATGGCCGCCGAGGCCGGCCAGCTCCAGCTCAACGCCTTCGAGCCGATCATCGCCCGGAGCCTCTTCGACAGCATCGACCACCTCAGCGCCGCCTGCGGCACGCTGGCCGTGCGCTGCGTCGGGGGGATCACCGCGAACGCCGAGTTCCTGCGCGCGAGCGTGGCGAACTCGATCGGGGTCGTCACCGCGCTGGTGCCGTACCTCGGGTACACGGCCGCGACCGACATCGCGCAGGAGGCGCTCACGACCGGGCGCGGTGTCGCCGACCTGGTGCTGGCCCACGGGCTGCTCACGCGCGAGAAGCTCGAGGACATCCTGGGCAACCCCGCGCTGCTCACGAGCCCCCGCGCGATGGTCGACCACACGCGCGAGACCGGCTGATCCCCGACGGTGTCGCGCGGGCCTTGCGGGGACTGCACCGTGATCCGCGCGACACCCGGGACCAAGATCTGGAAAATTCGACGAGGAGAGGCGACAATTGCGATATGCCGCTTCCAGAATATCGGGTACCGCTCAAGAGGCCCCCGCTCCGGTTCGAGGCGTACGACGTCCTGCTCGACGCGATCATCCGCGGCGAGCTCGCCCCCGGCGAGCAGATCCGGGACACCGACGTCGCCGCGCGCCTCGGCCTGAGCCGCACCCCCGTGCGCGAGGCGATCAGCCGCCTGGTCGACGTCGGGCTGGCCGAGTCCAAACCCGGCGTCTACACGCGCATCACCATCCTGGACCGCCGCGACGTGCTCGCGACGCTCAAGGTCCTGCGCGCCCTCGACGACATCGCGGTGCGCGACGGCGTGCCGGCCATGACCCCCGATCATCTGGAGCGGCTCCGCGAGGCGAACGAGAACTTCGCCAAGGCCGTCCGCGGCACGGACGTCATGCAGGCCATCGTCACCGACGACCTGTTCCACGCGATCATCGTCGAGGCGGCCGAGAACCCCGTCGTCGCGCGGCTCATCGAACAGCTGCACCCCCAGATCCACCGGATCCTGTTCCGCAAGTTCTCCTCCCTGCTCGGCAGTCGCGAGACCGTCGACCACCACGAGCAGCTCATCGCCCTCTGCGCCGCCGGCGACGCCGACGCCGCGGCCGCGCTGTCGGCCGAGCACTGGTCCCACCTCGGCGTGCTGATCGATGACCTCTTCGAAAGCGACCACCTGGTGCGCTAGCGGTTCCGCGCTGCCCCTGCCCCTGCCCCTGCCCCTGCCGAGGCTCGAGCGCGCACCGCCCCTGAACCCGCTAACGTCCGAGCGCTGACGTCCTAGAGGACGTCAGCGCTCGGACGTTGCGGCTCGAGGGCTCGCGTTATCGAACTCGAAAGGGACCTGCCGCCGGGCTTTCCGCGTCAGGGGTACAGGCCGCGGACCTGGTGGGCTTCGGCGACGCGCTGGACCGCGAGGGCCGTGGCGGCCGCACGCAGGGTCAGGTCGTGCGCCCGGGCGTGCTCGGTGACGGCGATCCAGGCGGTGTGCATTCGTTCGGCAAGGCGGTCTTCGACGTCGCGTTCGCTCCACCAGTAGGCCTGGTTGCCCTGGACCCACTCGAAGTAGGACACGATGACGCCGCCGGCGTTGGCGAGG
>NZ_DATCNW010000017.1:0-13116 GCF_036565025.1 Pengzhenrongella sp. | reverse complement strand
ACCATCGGGCGATGTTCGAGGCGTGGAACGCCAACCTGTGGAAGGACGCCACTGGCCTGCTGCTGTGGATGTCGCATCCCGCATGGCACAGCACCGTCTGGCAGACGTACGACTACGACCTCGATGTGAACGGCGCCTACTACGGCTCCCGCAAGGGCTGCGAACCGCTGCACGTCCAGGCCGACCCCGTCGCGTGGCGGGTGATCGCGGTGAACCACACCCCGCAGGCGCGAGCAAAGGTCACCATCACGGCGAGCCTGTACTCCCTGGCCGGAGCCCTGCTCGGTTCGCCGCAGGCGCAGACGCTGGACATCGCCCCGTCCGACGTCGCGGCCGCGTTCACGGTCGCTGCGCCCGCCGGGGCACCCGCCCTGCACCTCGTGCGGCTCGAGATGCGCGACGCATCCAGGGTGCTCCTGTCGCAGAACACGTACTGGCGGTACGGGACGCCGGGTGACATGGGTGCGCTCAACTCGATGGGGGGCACACGCTTGAGTCTCTCGGTCGGCAGCGCCCGCCCGGCAGGAGACCAGCAGACGGCGACCCTGACCGTGACCAACCGCGGGCACGCGGTCGCCCCGATGGTGCGCCTGTCGGTCCGGGGCCGCCTCGGCGGCCGGATCCTCCCAGCCACCTACGGCGACAACTACGTCTGGCTGCTCCCCGGCGAGTCGAGGCAGATCGCCGCGAGCTGGCCGTCGAGCGGCTCGGGTCGCGGTGTCCATTTCGCGGCCGATGCCTACAACGCGCCGTCGGTCGTCACCAGCTAGCGCCGACCGGGGCTGTCGTCGTTCTGACGTGTCCGTTTCCAGAGCCGTTCTCGACGGATGAGGCACAGTGGACGCCATGGACATGTCCGACCTGCTGACCCTGGTGCTCGTGCTGCTCGGCGTCCTCTCGCTGCTTGGGGTGGCCGTCATCGGGTTCGTCATGTGGCGCTACCGCGTCCCGCCGCGCGGGCTGATCGCGATGATTGCGGCTCTGGTCTACCTGGCGAGCCCGGTCGACCTGTTGCCTGAGGTGATGCTTGGACCGATCGGCCTCC
The DNA here is from genome assembly GCF_036565025.1 of Pengzhenrongella sp. NCBI lineage: Bacteria > Bacillati > Actinomycetota > Actinomycetes > Micrococcales > Pengzhenrongella > Pengzhenrongella sp. The sequence goes on along the minus strand of NZ_DATCNW010000017.1, from coordinate 12,071 downwards.
TCGACGATGCCGGCGCAGTCGCCGCCGCAGCGGTATTCGTCTACAAGCTCGTGACGGTCAAGAGGCGACTTGAGGATGCAGGCGTGAGAGGCCGGAGGAAGCCAGATCTGCTGGATTGACCGCAGTGTTCCGAACCCCGCTTGTCGTCGGCCGGGTTGCGCGGCGAGACTGGGCGCGTGCGAAAGGTCGTCGTGTGCGAGCTGATGTCGCTCGATGGTGTTGCCGCGGCTCCCGATGGCTTCTTCACCGAATGGGACGACGCGCTGGACGCCGCCACCGCCGGTTGGATCGCCACGCAGGACGCCGTCATCCTGGGCCGTCGCAGCTACGACGAATGGGTTGGGTTCTGGCCGGGTAGCGAGATTCAGCCGTTCGCGACATTCATCAACTCGGTCCCGAAGTACGTAGCGACCTCCCCGCCGCTCGACGCCGGGTGGGCCAACGCGAGTGCGATCGACGGTGGGCTGGTCGACTTCGTGCGAGACCTGAAGAGCCAACCCGGAGGCGACATCGGCGTCCACGCCAGCATCTCGGTCGCACAGGCCCTGCTGACCGCAGGCGTCGTCGACGATCTCAGGCTCGCGCTCGCGCCGACGATCGCCGGCACCGGGCGAAAACTCCTCGACGGGTTGCCGCCGATCGGCCTCGTCCCGATCCGGGGCGTGATCTCGCCGACAAGCCACCTGATTCTCGACTACCGCGTCATCGAGGCGGCTCGGTCGCCGCGGCTTCCGTAACCGCGACGGACAGCGTTCAGGTCCCGTCAAGCCACCCGTGCTTCCATGACAGGGTGAGCGCGGACGCCACCCTTGTCCTGCTCGCCGACCACGCCCATTGCCCGATGTGCCACTAGATCCTGGACACCTCCCCGGGTGTCGCCCGGGTCGTAATCCCCGGCGGCAAGCCGCTCGACTACTCGGAGACCTCATGAACAGCACACACGCCCGAGCCAGGCGCCGACTCCTGATGATCCGGTGGGTCGGCGGCGTGCTCGCTGGGAGCATGATCCTGGCGATCCTGGCGCCCGCGTTGCTCAGCACGCTCATGTAGCTCAACTGGACATCACGCTCACCTGCTAAGAGAGGCCGCCCGTTCGACTCAGGCAGGGTCACCTGAACACCACCTGACAGACGTCCACCCGCCGGGATCCGAACCTAGGTTCCGCAGCACATACCGCCACTCGTGAGCTGGGCCGGAACGTACCGAGCGACCGTACTCGGCGTCGTCTCGGCGTCGTCACGGCGAGGCGCGAGAAGCGTCTCCGTGGGAACGTTTCATCCCAGAGGGCGAGACGGAAACGTTCACCTCTTGGCGACACGGACCGGCCTCGGTGCGAGGCGTTCCCGCGGGAACGCCTCGCTGACGGCGCTCTTGATGGGCGGCGCGCGCCGCGAGATCTGGGCCACCAGGCATGGGTCCGTGACGTCGGCTACCGCGACCGATGTCGCTTGCGGACCGGCACTTGACCGCTGTGTGTCGTTGAGCGACTTGGGCTTCGAGGTCGCAGACAAAGAGCCTTGACGCGACGAAGGGTGTGGTGGGCCGTCAAACCCGAACCAAACGCGTGAAGGCCCCTACGAAGAACCTGCACCCTGCCGCTGTTGGCTGGTGAGAACGTTCCCGTGACTAAATGCATCTCCTGAGCGTAAATTTGCACGCTGCCCACGTTGAGGTCGTCATGGTCTGGCTGGTGGCGGAGCCGAAGATGCCGAGGATGCCCGGCTGGCAGGGCGTGACCTGCTCGGCGCGCGGCGGGTTTTGGCTCGGACTCGACGAGGTCGACTCCGGCAGCCGATCAGAGGCGTCACGACGATGCTCGAGTGCGGGTCCATGGCGATCTGAGGAGAGGCTTGGGGCGCGACTATGCCGAGCTGGTCGCCGATTCGTCGATCGTGAATGAGGCCGCGCCTCGCTGCAGGTCGTAGGTCACCGGTCGCCCGCTGCGCGAGTCGCGGCGGGCCCAAGCCGACTTCGTCGCGTCACCATACCGTGCTGGCCGCAATAACAGCCAAACCCGTTAGTGCCGACAATGCGCATAATACACACCGAAGCGCATTGTCGATATTACGATTCTTCAGATCCGCGATCTCCCAGTTGGAGGCGAAGTTATCGAGGAGGCGCGCCGCCCGCAATCCAGTACGCCCTTCTGCTGTCGATTCGCCCAAGATAGCCCAGAGGTCGTTCGGGTCGATCCATTTCCAATATCGTGTCTTCTTTGAAACGAGCGCTCTAAGAGAGTACAGAGCCGCGAGAACAAAGAGGCCAGTCGTCAAGCAGAGTACAATTGCGAAAAGTGTGCGTGGCCTTGAATCAGTCGGCCACTTACTTTCATCGAGCAGGAGGCCCGCGGCACTGAGCGTGAAACTGGCAGCAATCGAAACACTACCTGCGATCGTCGACGCCCGATGATCGGCTGCCTCGGCACGGTCGATCGCTGATTTGGCAACCAATTCGGCCATCTGGAGACATGCGTTTGCAGATGCCTCAGTGTCCAGGGGCATTCGTGCCATCAGATGAGCGGCTGTCTCCGACTGACGCTTCACTGGGTCCCAGTTCCAGTATTTACCATGGCGATATGGCAAGACAAAATCGCGAACATCTTTTCTGCCGCCCGGGCCCACGCGGCGACGCCCATCATTGTCCTGCGTTCGGCGAGCGTCTTCAGCCATCGTGGCCCTCCGCGTTATTAGGAGCGAACACAGCGATCAATTTCAAACGCTATTGAGAGTCTTTCCGACGTTCAGCACCCCATCTGAACCAACGCCGAAGCTGAAGGCCCTCGCGCCGTCCAAATCACCAGGGACCACCACGGGATCCTGAGGGCTTGTCGCAGCCGTTGCCGGGGCCGTGAAGGCACCGACGAACGCGATGAGGGCAGTTGATGCAAGATGAATGTGTAGACGCAAGTGCATCGAGTTCTCCCTAGCGGGCTCTGTGGCGCCCGCTGACCGAGACCAGTTCGACACACTATGGCCCGATCCGATCGGAACTGCCCGTCGACGACGGAGGAAGCTGAGCATCTCACGGCGGCCGAAATCTGGACACTTCTCTCGCCGGGTTGGGCAGAGCCTTGTCGTGCGGTTCAGTGGAGCCGTCGCGAGCGGCGAGGCCGATGGCGTCCGCGGCGGCCCTGGCTTGCCCTGCCGCCGCGGCAGACAGCCCGATTGGCGCCGCCCTGAGAGCTGAACCCGCGGCGTCAACAACCGCGGGATCACGGGCAGCCGCGATCCGAGCCACTCAGGAGCCGGCCCGGGTAGTCATGCAGCCGTGACCAACGTCGCACGTACCCGCCTGCCCGCGGCGTGCCGGTCACAGATGCGACACCCGAAACCACCTCCCTATCGGACCTTGGCGGGCGAGAACGTCCCCGTTGACCTCGATGCTGTCCACCAGGGCATCCCCGCCGCCCGCAAACGCCTGGGCAGCACCGTGCACGAGACCGCGCTGGGCGACCTGTCTGCGGTCGACCGGACGTACCTGCTGGCGATGTCGCACGACTCTGGGTGTTCGCACACCGGGACAGTCGCTGAGCGGATGGGTGAGAGCGCGTACTACGCAAGCGTGTACCGGAGCCGCCTCATCGATGCCGGGATCATCGAGGCGGCCGGGCGAGGCTACGTGGACTTCACCATTCCCTACCTGCGCGAGTACCTGCGTGAGCACGCCGCCCGGTATGAGATGAACTCGCCCGCTCGGCGGCCGCGGCGATGAACGACCACGTGCGGCACCGCGCGTTGATGAGCCCCGCGCGGCTGGGCACCCAGCGTGCTGAGCGAGCCCGGTCCTACGCCAAGGTCACCGCCCGGGCGATTTGGGGTCCCAATGGTGCGTTGGAACCCTAAGTGAGTGCCATCGCCCCAGTTCAGAATGGCATTCGTCGTTCTCGATCAGCCCGCGAGACCAACTTCATCACGTGGATCGAGGCTGAAGCCACCGTGCGTGCGAACACGCGCCACGATCTGCTCAGCTGTCAGATTCGGCGGCAGCTGATCGATCGGGCACGGTCCGAGCGGCTCCCCGCTGTCGGCCTTGATCGAGAAGCAGAACGAGCCAACCCGCAAGATGGCGTACTGGTCGTTGATGAGCACGTCTACACCAGTGCGCTCGAGGACAGCGACCAGCCGGGCAGGGTCGTGGTTCCGGAAACGGATGAGGTGGTCCTCTGGCTTGCGGACCGTTAGCACCTCACCGTCCACGGTGACTAGCTGTCCGCGCCACGATTGCGCGGACACCTCGGATTTGTCCGACGTGTGCAGCGCCTGGATCCAGTGGACGTTGTGCCCGGCAATGTAGGCGGTGCAGCCCAAACGGTGCAGGTCGGGGATGGGCAGCTGACCCGACGACCTCGGATCGATCTTCTTGGACATGACGGCACTCCCCGAACTCAAGGGACCCCGCGGCTGTCGCCCGGTGATCCGCGCTTGCCGACACGTGCGTTTGGGCCGGGTCTTCCCTCAGGGGCACCCAGGCGAAGCCGGGTTGCCGGGCAGCTAGCTCAGGGGCTTAGCGCTGCCTCTCTTGACCTAGAAGTGATCGTAGTCGGGCGGGGTGGGGAATTTCAGTGAGCAGGTCTGGGTACTTTCAGCGCCGTCAGCCCGGCGCGACACCCTGGGAAGCAGCCCGCCGGCTCCTCCCGGGGCCTCGCGACTGGTCGAAGGGGGCGTGCCTGAGTAGATGAGGGTGCATGTGCCTTGCACCCGGCTACATCGACACGCTCGATGGCGGGTGGATCACCCTGCGCAGTAGCGTCGCGTCTGAAGATCTCGGCGCGCCCGATCAGCGCGACGTGACCGCGCGTCCAGCAGCCAGAGTGTGCACGCGGGCCGGCTCCAGCCGCACGACCACGGCTTTCGACGTCGGGGTGTTGCTGCGCTCGGCCGTGCTGTCGAGCGGCACCAGCCCGTTCGCTTCCGGGAAGTACGCCGCCGCGCAGCCATGTGCCGTCGGGTAGGAGACGACCCGGAACTGCTCGACGACGCGCTCGACGCCGTCGGGCCACTCGCTGTGCAGGTCGACGCACGCGCCGTCCTCGACGCCCAGTTCGGCCAGGTCGTCCGGGTTCACGAACACGACCCTGCGCCCGTTGTGGACCCCGCGATAACGGTCGTTGAGGCTGTAGATCGTCGTGTTGAACTGGTCGTGGGACCGCAGCGTCTGCAGCAGCAGCCGGCCCGGCGGCGCATAAGTGGTCTCGAGCTCGTTGACGGAGAGCATGGCCTTGCCACTCTTCGTAGGGAACCTCCGCTCGTCGCGCGGCCCGTGCGCAAGGACGAACCCCCCTTCCTGGCGCACTCGGCGGTTGTAGTCCTCGTGACCCGGCACGGTTCGCGCGATGTGGTCGCGGACGGCGTCGTAGTCGCGTTCGAAAGCCGCCCAGTCCACCGCGACCTTCGCGCCCAGCGTCGCGGCGGCCATGCGGCTGACGATGGCGACCTCAGAAATCAGCAACGGTGAGGCGGGCTGCAGCCTCCCGCTCGACGCGTGCACAGCGCAGACCGTGTCCTCGACCGTCACGAACTGCGGACCGCTGGCCTGGACGTCGATCTCGGTGCGGCCCATCGTCGGCAGGATCAACGCCTGTTCACCGGTCACCGCGTGCGACCGATTGAGCTTGGTGGAGATCTGCACGCTCAGCCGCGTGCTGCGGATCGCGGCCTCCGCAACAGTCGTGTCCGACACAGCGGACACGAGGTTGCCGCCGAGCGCGACGAGCACCTTGACACCACCGTCCCGCATGCGCCGGATCGACTCCACCGTGTCGCAGCCGTGCTCCCGCGGCGGGTCGAACCCGAACTCCACCTGCAATGCATCGAGAAACGACTGGGGCGGCTTCTCCCAGATGCCCATGGTCCGATCGCCCTGGACGTTGCTGTGCCCGCGAACGGGACAAGCACCGGCACCCGGACGGCCCATGTTGCCGCGCAAGAGCAGCAGGTTGATGATCTCGGCGATCGTGGCGACGGCCTTCTTGTGCTGCGTCAGCCCCATCGCCCAGCAGACGATGACCCGCTCGGCCCGCAGGTATCTAGCCGCGAGCTCGTCTATCTCCTCGACACGCAGCCCAGTCGCCCTGAGCACCTCCTGCTCGTCGAGACCCTCAAGGTGGGCCCTGAGCTCCTCGAGCCCCTGGCAGTGCTCGGTCAGGAACGCGTGGTCGAGAACCGTCCCCGGTGCCGTCGCCTCGGCGTCGAGCACGCGCTTGCAGACGGCCTGGAGCAGTGCCATGTCACCACCGATCCGCACCTGCAGGAACTGATCGGCGATCGCGGTGCCCTTGCCGACGAGCCCACGGGGTCGCTGCGGGTTCTTGTAGCGGATCAGCCCTGCCTCGGGCAGCGGGTTGACGGCCACGATGCTGGCTCCCGCCTCCTTGGCCTCCTCGAGCGCTGTGAGCATCCGAGGGTGGTTCGTGCCAGGGTTCTGACCCATGATGATGATCAGGTCGGCCTTGGCGAAGTCGGTATAAGAGACGGTTGCCTTGCCCACACCGATGGTTTCGGCCATGGACAGGCTCGTCGACTCGTGACACATGTTCGAGCAGTCCGGGAGGTTGTTCGTACCGAACGCCCGGACGAACAACTGGTACGCGTACGCCGCCTCATTGCTGGTGCGTCCGCTCGTGTAGAACGTCGCCTCGTCCGGCGAGTCGAGGGCGTTCAGCTCGCGGGCAATGATCTCGAATGCCGCCTCCCAGGTCACCGGCACGTAGTGGTCGGCTCCTGCTGGCTTGTAGACCGGCTCGACGAGCCGGCCTTGCTGCCCGAGCCAGTACTCGGAGCGGGAGGCCAGCTCTCCGGTCGAATGCTGAGCCCAGAACTCCGTCGAGACGCGCAGCCGGTCGGCCTCCCATGCGACGGCCCGCGCCCCGTTCTCGCAGAACTCCGCCGTCTTTCGCTCGGGCGGGTCCGGCCATGCGCAGCTCATGCAGTCGAAGCCGTCCTTCTGGTTCAGCGCCAGAAGCGTGTGCAGGCTGCGGCGGACGCCCATCCGCTTCAGAGCGAATCTCATCGAGCGAGAGATGCCCGGGATGCCAGCGGCCCACCTCCGCGGCTTGCTGACGCTCAGGTCCTTGTCGTCCTCGGTGATGTCGTGGCCCGCTGGATCCGGGGTCACGCCACACCCGCATCTCGAGCCCCGGGCCGGTCGGCTTCTGTGACGGCTCGTGCTCGACCGCGGACTATCCGATCGCCACCGGCATAGACCACCATCGAGTGCCCACGGTGGAACCCGACGAGTGTCATGCCTACCTCGACCGCCAGGTCGACGGCCAAAGACGATGGCGCCGAGATGGCGACCAGCATCGGGATCCCCGCCATCAGCGCCTTCTGGGTCAGCTCGAAGCTCGCGCGCCCCGACACCATGAGGACCGTCCCGCACAACGGCAGGCGATCGTGCTGGAGCGCCCAGCCGACGACCTTGTCAACCGCATTGTGGCGGCCCACATCCTCGCGAAGCACCAGGACCTCGCCGCTGGCGGTGTCGAAGAGCGCCGCCGCGTGCAGTCCGCCGGTCTGGTCGAAGGTCTCCTGACCTGCTCGGAGCCTGGCTGGGAACAGCGCGAGAAGCTCGACGTCGACGCGAGCCGCGTCGTCCCGGATCGTAAAGGCCGATCGGGTTCTCACCGCGTCGATGCTCGCCTTACCGCACAACCCACAGGAACTTGTTGTGACGAACGCCCGCTCAAGGCTCGGGTCGGGAAGGGGTACACCGGGCGCCAGAGTGACGTCGAGGATGTTGTACGTGTTCGCGTTGTCCTTGGATGCGCCCGCGCAGTAGCGCGCAGCACGGAAGTCCTCCCCTCGTGCGATCACGCCCTCAGAGACCAGAAAACCCGCCGCGAGCTCGAAGTCGTCGCCCGGTGTACGCATCGTGACCGCGAGCGAGCGGCCTGCCACCCGAATCTCGAGTGGCTCTTCGACGGCGAGACTGTCTGGACGGATCACAACCTCGCCTTCCAGCGTCAATCTGGTGACCTGACGCCGTGCCATGACTCGTCCCATCCGGCGATAGTCGCACGAGGTCCCGAGGGTGACAACACACCGCGCGTCCCTGCGCGCCGGTTGCGTCTCCAGCCGTAGACGTGGTGTTTGACCTCGACGAGGACACCGAGACGGGCACCGGACGCGCTGCGCGTCCAGCAGCGATCTGTCCCAGGTCTTCGAGCAGATGACTGGCCAACAGGTGCTGGACCGCCTCGTACTCGGCCGGTATAGCCGTGCCTGTCAGCCGCGGATAAAGGGTCCTCGGCTCATGGTCGGGTCAAACGGGCGAGTGTTTGCGCTGGTCAGCGGCGTAGCGAGACTTCCACATTGGTAGCGGCGGCCCCGGCTCGGGGTCCGTGTAGCCGCGAATGTAGCCACCACCCACGGCTGCCGACTCTCCGAAGACTTAACCACAGGTCGGAGGCACGGCAGACAGCACCTGGAACGAGAGTCCGCGGCCCCCGACGCCACCGACATCCTGGTCGTCACGCACTCACAAAGGGCTGTTGCTCAACGCGTGCCGAGCATCTGAGCTGCTCCGCGACTCGTGGGTGCTGTCGATGAAGACCTCGCGGGGTCTGGGGCTCGACGCAGGGTCTGCGCCGGGCCCCAGACCTTGATGTTCGCCCTACTTCAGGGACAGCGACTGGGTGTGCTCGATCTTGACGGCGCCAAGCTCGCTGGGGTTCAGGCCGAGCAGCCCCAGGATGGTCGGGGCAATCTGCGTCGTCTCGACCGGAGAGGCCGACAGGGAACCACTGCCGGCGACGCCGGCGCCGCTCACCACGATCGGGACGTTGCGGTCCTGGGGGTCGGTCCCGCCGTGCTCGGCGATCTTCTTCTTCTTGCCGGTGTAGACGACGCCGTGCTGGACCTCACCGAAGATGTCCGGCACCCGGGGATCGGCCGCGGGTACGTGGAAGTACGCTGCGGCCTGCGCCCCGGCGTGGATCGAGGCGAGCCCGGCGTGCTGGAACGCCTTGGGTGCGCCGTTGATGTCGTTGCCGACACCGGACTGCGCCCACAGGGTCCGCTTGGCGAAGTCGGCGGCCGCCTGGGACGAGTCATTCAGCCACCACATCATCGCGTCGTCGTCCGTGCCGCCCTGGACGAGCGACTTTCCGGGGTGCGCGGAGACCCAGGCGGGGTGAGCGGTGGCCCAGGCGGCGTTGACGGTGTCGGTCAGCGCGCTGTCGTCGATCCGGGTCAGCGCCGAGGGCTGCTGCGGGGACTGGCCGTGCTTGGCGGACAGGATCACCGTGGTGGAGCGCGTGCGGTGCTGGGCCGCGATCTCGTGCACCAGGCGGCCGACCTGGGCATCGACGCCGACCAGGGCGCGGGCCAGCAGCGGCCCGGGCGTCACGCCGTCGGCCAGGTAGCCACCGGCGAGCCCGTCGGAGGTGGGGAGCTTCTCTGCGGTGGAGACGGCCTGGAAGTTCATCCCGAAGATGCCCGGGACGGCGGTCCGGACGCGCCCGCCGTGGTCGAAGCCGTCGATCTCGTTCAGGACGGCCTGGACCTTGATGCCGTCGTAGCGCTGGGTCAGGGCGTTGTCCGTGGTCCAGTCGTTGCCCTTGGCATCGGCGGTGGAGTTGATCTCGGGGGTGAACAGATCCTGGACGCCGTTGCCTGACGGGCCGTTGAGGATCTCGTAGGCGGGGTGCTTGTCGGACCAGGCGGTCCCCAGGCCGTGCTTGCGGGCCACCTCGAAGACGGTGTTCACCTTGAGGTAGGAGTGCGGGTAGACCGGTTTGCACGTCTTCGGGTCGACCGGCAGGGTTGCCGGATCGATCAGGGTGCGCGGGTTTCCCGTCATGGTGAGGATGCTGCTGGGCAGGCCGGCGAGCCCCTGGCCCGCGTCGAGGTCGAGCGGGTTCTTGTCCAGGCCCTCGTGGTAGGTGACCTCGACGCCGGGGGCCACCCCGGCGCACGCCGTGGTGCCGGCCGGCAGCAGCGCGTGGTTCCAGGTGTCGTCGTAGTACACGCCGGTGCTCGACGGGTTCCCGCCGGTCACCTGGCCGACCATGCCGGGGAAGGAGTCGGAGGGGACGGGGGTCTTGGCCTGCGTGAAGTCCACCCCGGAGGCGACCAGGGCGGCCAGCGCTGAGTGCGGGTGCGCGGCCACGAACCAAGTGAGGTCCGACTGGTGCAGGCCGTCCACCGACAGCAGCAGCACGCTCTTGGCGCGCGCGGGACTCGCCGAGGCCGACGACGCCGTCGCTGCCGCGGCGGTCCCGGCCGCGGCGAGCAGCGACGCCGCGCCCATGACAGCGATCGTTCGAACGGGGAAACGGTGCACAGCATCCTCCAAGGGGTTCAACGGTTGCGCCCCCACCTTCGGCGTCGAGGGACCCGCAGGACCAACGAGGAGACCACTGTGTGGTGAACAGTCGATGAACCCTTCCGCAACGCCCAGGAAAGCCACTCAAGGTGTGCGTTCTTGCGGCCGGTGACCAGCCCAGCCAGTGATCGTCAGTGCGCGTCGACGACTCCCACGAGCTCGCCGGCGCGCACGCGGGCTTCGTAGGCCTTGGCTTACTTCGCACCGGGAGCCGAGGACGTCCCCAGTAGGCGCGCGGCCGGGGTGACGGAAGTGACGATCAGTTCTCAGCGTTTCACCTTGAAGGCCCGAACGTGGATCAAGCCGACGTCGTGTTGGATTGAGTCCGCACAGTCTGGAACGAGGGCGCCTCTTCGCACGACTCGCGCGTCTGCCCGCAGCGATGGGTGCCCGGGCTTACCTCCTCCCTTGATGCGCAGCTCGCGCTCGAGCAGCTGGACCGGGCTGCCGCCGGCCGGGGCACGGGGGATCGCCGCGCGGAGAGCCACGCACGAACAATTGACCGCCGGTGCCCGGGGCGAGCACGATGAGATTGCTGGCGGTTCCTCGTGCGGGGTGACCTTGGGCGCGGAGCATCGACCTGGAACGTATCGGGGGTGCCATGAGTGATGCGGGGCTCCCGGAGCGGCTTCAGCTCGGGCCGGGCGATGAGCGCCGCTTTGTCCTACCGACTCATGGGGGCGGCGGCTATCGGTGGCAGTCCAGCGTGGAGGGGGACAGCGTGCGCGTCACGATCGACTACGAGGACGCACTCCCGGGTCGGGATTCACCCGCCCCGGTCGGGAGCGTCGCGCAGGTCGTAGCGATTGTTGCGGTTAAGTCGGGAACCTCGGCGGTGCTCCTGCAGGAGCGCCGGTCCTGGGAGAATGCGGCCGCAGTGACGCGCCGGATCGATGTCCAGGTCAGATCAGCCAACGATCAGGAAGAGGAGTAATCATGCCGGAGAACGTCGACCTCAAGTCGCGGAGTGTCAAGGGGTACGGGTGGGTGCCTGACCTGCCGGACGCTCGTGACTTCGCGTTTGCCGCTTCCGAGGCGGTGCTCGCCAGCCTGCCCAGCTCGGTGGACCTGCGCGCCCAGTGCCCGGCGATCTACGACCAGGGCCAGCTCGGCAGCTGTACGGCGAACGCCATCGGCGCCGCGTTCGAGTTCGCGCAGATCAAGGAGGAGATGACGGACTTCATCCCCTCGCGGCTGTTCATCTACTACAACGAGCGCCAGATCGAGGGCACCGTCGACCAGGACGCCGGGGCGATGATCCGCGACGGCATCAAGTCCGTGCACCGCCTCGGGGTCTGCCCCGAGGACACGTGGGCCTACGACATCGCCCGATTCGCCGAGAAGCCGCCGCAGGCGGCCTACACCCAGGCCCAGGACCACCAGGCCACGGTCTACCGGCGGGTTCAGCACACGTTGCCCCAGATGCAGGGTGCCCTCGCCGCCGGCATCCCGATCGTCTTCGGCTTCTCGGTCTACGAGAGCTTCGAGAGCCAGGACGTCGCGCGCAGCGGCATCGTCCCGCTCCCGCAGCGGTCCGAGCGCCTGCTCGGCGGGCACGCGGTCGTCGCCGTCGGGTACGACGACGCGACGCAGCGCTTCATCGTCCGCAACTCCTGGGGTACGGGCTGGGGCATGAACGGCTACTGCACCATGCCGTACGCCTATCTCATCGACCGGTCGCTGGCCAGTGACTTCTGGGCCATCTACGCGGTCGAGAAGCCCGCGCTTCCCTGACGGACCCGGACCGG